>DATEDE010000072.1:0-35911 GCA_035286545.1 Actinomycetota bacterium
TCCCGATCCTCGTCGATGCGGTCCCGCTGATCGGGCATCGCGCGATCCGCAACCGCGGCACCGTCGGCGGCAGCATCGCGCACGCCGACCCCGCCGCCGAGTGGCCGGGCCTCGCGCTCGCCCTCGACGCGACCGTCGAAGCGGTCGGGTCGCGCGGCACGAGGTCGATCGCCGCCGAGGGATTCTTCCTCGCGCCGTTCACGAACGCGCTCGAGCCCGACGAGCTCGTTCGCGAGATCCGCTTCCGCGTCCCGGGGCCGGGTTCGGGGACGGCCTTCGTCGAGCACTCACGCCGGCACGGCGACTTCGCGCTCGTCGGCGCGGCGGCGGTGGTCCATGTGGGGACCGACGGGAAGGTGTCGAGCGCGAGGATCTCGCTGATCGGGATCGGCGGGACGGCCGTCCGCGCGCCCGACGGCGAGCGTGTGCTCGAGGGTGGGTCGCTCACCGACGCGGACGTCGAGGCGGCCGCGGCGGCGTGCCTGGCCACGGTCGATCCGCCGAGCAGCGTGCACGGGTCGTCGGCGTACCGCCGGCACCTCGTCGGGGTGATGGTCGGGCGGGCGCTCCGGCTCGCGCGCGACCGGGCGAGGGCGGCGTGAGCGCGATCGAGATCACGCTCGAGGTGAACGGCGACCCGGTCGTCGGCAGCGCGGAGCCGCGGACGACCCTTGCAGACTTCCTCCGCGAGGTGGCTGGGCTCACGGGAACGCACCTCGGGTGTGAGCACGGCGTGTGCGGCGCCTGCACGATCCTCCTCGACGGCCGGAGCGTCCGATCGTGCCTCGTGCTCGCGGTGCAGGCCGCGGGCCGCTCGGTGCGCACCGTCGAGGGCCTCGTCGGGCCCGGTGGCGAGCTGCACCCCCTGCAGGAGGCGTTCTCCGAGCTCCACGGTCTGCAGTGCGGCTTCTGCACGCCGGGGTTCCTGATGACCGCGGTCGAGCTCCTCGAGGAGCGACCCAGCCCCGACGAGCGTGAGGTCCGCGAGGCGCTGGCCGGGAACCTATGCCGGTGCACCGGGTACGTGAACATCGTGAACGCGGTCCTTCTCGCCGCCGACCGGATGCGGGAGCCGTGAGCCCCATGCCCGAGGAGGTGCTGCGGCTCGCCGAAGCCCGTCACGTGGGAACCCGGCTCCGCCGGCGTGAGGACGCCCGGCTGGTGTCGGGGCGGGCGCAGCACGTCGGCGACCTGCGGCTCACGGGCACCGTCCACGCTTCGATCGTCCGAAGCCCCCTCGCCCACGCCCGGATCGGGTCGATCGACGCGACGGCGGCGCGCGGCGCTCCGGGCGTGATCGGCGTCTACACGGCGGCGGACCTCGAGGGCCGGGTGGATCCGATGGTGGAGTCCGCACGCGAGGACCTGTCCCCGAGGCTCGCCGAGCTCGTGGACCTCGAGGTGCGCAGCCTCCCGATGCCGGTCCTGGCCACCGACCGCGTCCGCTGGCTCGGCCAGCCGGTCGCGGCCGTCGTCGCGACGGACCCGTACCTCGCCGAGGACGCGGCGGCGCTCGTAGAGGTCGACTACGATCCGCTGTCGGCCGTGGCGAGCGCCGAGGCGGCGCTCGAGCCGGGGGCGCTCGTCCTGCACCCCGAGCTGCCGGACAACGTCCATGCCCGGCTCCGCGTGACCGCGGGCGACGTGGATCGCGCGCTCACCGAGGCCGATCACCGGTTGCGCGAGCGGTTCGAGTTGGGGCGGCAGGTCTCGAACGCGATCGAGCCGCGCGGCGTCCTCGCGAGCGTCGAGGGCGGCGTCCTCACGATCCGCGCGACGAACAACAAGCCCCACCTCGTGCGGACGTTCGTCTCGCGGATGCTCCGGATCCCCGCCGACCGCGTGCGGTTCGTGAGCCCGGACATGGGCGGCAGCTTTGGCGGCGGCGTGTTCCCGGAGGACGTCCTGATCCCGTTCCTCGCGTACGACCTCGGGCGACCGGTCCGCTGGCTCGAGGATCGCCGCGAGAACCTCCTTGCGACCTCACACGGTCGCGATCAGGTCCACGAGGTGGAGATCGGCTTCCGCGACGACGGCACGGTCGTCGCGTTGCGCGACACGTTCACGATGGACGTGGGGGCGTACAACACGTACGCGGTCACGGTGCCGTACAACACGGTCACCCACCTCCGGAGCCAGTACCGGATCGATCACTTCTCGGTCGACGGCTTGGTCGTCCTGACGACCAAGGCGCCGGCGGTCCCGGTCCGCGGGGCCGGTCGTCCCGAGGCCACGTTCGTGATAGAGCGCTCGATGGACCTCGTCGCGCGCGCGCTAGGCTTGGACCGTGCCGAGGTCCGCCGCCGCAACCTGATCCGGCCCGAGGAGATGCCCTACGACATGGGGATCCCGTACCGCGACACCGTTCCGATGCGGTACGAGGCGGCCGACTTCCCGGCGCAGCTCGAGGCCGCGCTCGAGGCGTTCGACTACGAAGGATGGCTCGAGCATCAGCGCGTCGCGCGGTCGCAGGGACGCAGGATCGGTATCGGCATCGCCGCGTTCATCGAGGGGTCGGGCCACGGGCCGTTCGAGGGGGCGGTCGTCCGGATCGACGAGAGTGGGCACGTCACGCTGCTCAGCGGGGCTCGCCCCCACGGGCAGGGCCACGAAACCGTGCTCTCGCAGATCGTCGCCGACCAGCTCGGTGTGCGTCCCGACGACGTCGACATCCGGGCGGGCGACACCGCGCTCCTCGCGTACGGGCGCGGCTCGTTCGCGAGCCGGACCGCCGTGATGGCGGGCAACGCGGCCGCGATCGCCGCGGCGCGGCTGCGCGAGAAGGTGCTCCGGGTCGCTGCCCGGGTCGTCGGCGCGGACCCCCTGGAGCTGCGGATCGAGGACGGGTGCGTGCGCTGGCCCGGCCACCCCGACGTCGAGATGGACCTGCGACGGGTCGCCGCGGAAGCGGCCCCCGGACCGAGGAGCCGCGTCGACGCGGGGGAGCAGCCCGGTCTCGAGGAGACCGCCTACTTCGTCCCGCCGACCGCCACGTTCGCCTCCGGGACGCACCTGGTCGCCGTCGAGGTAGACGCCGACACCGGCGGCGTTCGCGTCCTCGACTACGTCACGGTGGACGAGTGCGGCACCGTGTTGAACCCGACGATCGTGGAGGGGCAGGTGCATGGCGGTGTCGCGCACGGCCTCGGCAACGCGCTGCTCGAAGAGGCGGTGTACGACGAGGACGGGCAGCTCCTCACCACCACGTACCTGGACTACCTCCTGCCGACGTCGATGGACGTCCCCTCGGTCCGCGTGGGCCACCAGGCGTTCCCGTCGGATCGCAATCCGCTCGGCGTGAAGGGCGTGGGGGAGGGAGGCGCCGTCGCGGCACCGGCCGCGATCGTGAACGCGATCGAGGACGCGATCTGGCCCTCGCCGGTCCGGATCACGCGGATCCCCGTCGCCCCCGAACGCATCGTCGACGCGATCTCGGCGGTGGGCGGCGCCGCGACGGACCGCGCGACGCAGGAGGATGCGGCGGGGTGAGGGTCGCGGTCGTGGGGACGGGCGTCGGCGGCCTCGCGGTCGCCGGCCATGCCGGGCTGATCGGATCGGAGGTCGTGGTCCACGACCTCCGTGAGGAAGCCGTCGGTCCCGTCGGCGAACGCGGCGGCATCGAGGTCCGAGGCAAGGAGGAGGGGTTCGCGCCGGTGAAGCTCGCGACGACCGACATCGCGCGCGCCGTCGACGGCGCCGACCTCGTCGTCGTCACCACGCAGGGACCCGACCAGCGCGCCGCCGCGGAGGCGATGGCGCCGCACCTGCGTGGCGGCCAGGTGGTGTTCGTGAAGCCCGGATGCACGTTCGGCGCGCTCGAGGTGCGGGCGGTCCTCGAGGCGGCGGGCGTCGACGACGTCCCCGTCGCGGAGGCGGACAGCTTCGCGTACGGGTGCTCGATCCCCGAGCCGGCGGTCTCGCAGATCTCGAGCGTGAAGGAGCGTTTCGGCGTCGCGGTGCTGCCGTCCGAGCGGCGCGAGGAGGTCGTCGAGCTCGTCCGGCGGCTGTTCGATCAGGCGGAGGCGGCGCCGAGCGTGCTCCATACGGGGCTCGGCAGCATGAACGCGATCCTGCACGTAGCGCCGATGGTCCTGAACGCCGGCCGGATCGAGGGGCCCGATGCCTTCGACTTCTACGGGAACGGCTTCACGCCCTCGGTGACGGCCGTCGTGCGCGCGATGGACGACGAGCGCGTCGCGGTCGCGACCGACCTCGACGTCGAGGTCCCCACGCTCGAGGGGTGGGCCGAGGCGACGTACGGCGTCCGCGGCGACGACATGTACGCCATCGTCCAGACGCTGCATCGCGATGTGTACGGTCCGCTGCCGGCGCCCACCACGCTGCGGCAACGCTACCTCACGGAAGACGTGCCCTGCGGAGCCGTCCCGGTCGCCGACCTCGCGCGGCAGGTCGGCGTCCCTGCCCCGGTGACGTCCGCGTGCATCACGCTCGCCGACGCGCTGCTCGGGACGGCCTGGAGTCGGGAAGGCCGGACGATGGCGCGCGTCGGGCTCGAGGGTCTCTCGGCGCGGGAGATCCGTCGGCGTCTCGTAGGCTGAGGCCGCGGTCTCAGGGACCGGTGCCGGTCCCGGTCTCGATCGCCTCGATCCAGCGGCGGATCCCGGACCACTGGCTGCGGCCCACCGTGACGGGTGCGCGCCGGCCGAGCCCGCGCGCCCACACCGCGCGGTGACCGAGCTCGGCCGCCGCCTCGAGGTCCGAGCGGTCGGGCGGCGGGACGACGTCGAGCACGAGGCTGCCGACGGGCAGTCGCTCGAGGACGGCGCGGTCGACGACCCGCGCGGGGACGGTGGAGAAGATCATCGCGAGCTCGGGGGCGAGCCCGGGCAGGTCCTCGAGCGGGACGGCCCGCGCCCCGTCGGCGCGCGCAGCCGCCCGTTGGATCGGGTTGCGAGCGACGACATGGACGTCGGCGCCGAGGGCTCGGAGCCGGCGGGCGAGGACCGAGCCGATGTTCCCGAACCCCACGACCGCCACGCTCGAACCGTGGATCGTGACATCGGTGTGCTCGATCGCCGAGGCGAGCGCGCCCTCGACGATCGCGGCCGCTCGGAGCAGCATGAGCTCGCGGTCCGGGTCGTACCCGTGGAGCGTGATCGGCAGGCCGCGCGACGCATCGGCGAGCGCCTCGGTCACGCGCCCGCAGAAGACGTGCGCTCCCTCGCGCAGTGGGGCGAACAACGCCCGGTCGATCGGGATCGGCTCGGGCGCGTGCGGCGCGTACAGCGCGCCGCCGACCCCGCGCGGGACCGGGAGGAGCGCGTGATCGGCCCCGCGCATCGCCGCCTCGACGCCGTCGACCGCGATGACGCCGTCGATCCCGCCGGCGGGCCAGGGGAACCCGAAGGCGCGGACCGTCGCACCGGTGCGCGCCGCGAGATCCGCGATCTCCTGCTCGCGCTCGTCGCCGCCGACGATCGCGAGCGTGATCCGCTCCCAGTCGAGCTTGGTCAATGGATCACGTCGGAGCGGTCGATCCCGAGGAGGCCTCCCCGGCCCCAGTCCTGCTTGGACACCTCGAGGAACCGGACCTGGACCATCTCGCGCCTCGCGCCCGCCTCCTCGATCAGCGCGTCCGTTATCCGCGCGACGAGCCGCCGTTTCTGATCCAGGGTCCGCCCCTCGAGGAGGTGCACCGTCACCAAGGGCATCGCGACCGCCTCTCCGCGGGTCAGAGACCGAGCTTGGTCATCGCCTGAGCGTGGTAGCGGTCGCCCGCGGCCGCGCCCGGCGGCGCGATCGCGTCGATCCGATCGAGCTCCTCGGCGGTGAGCTGAACGCGCGCCGCTTCGGCGTTCTCCTCGAGGTACCTGCGGCGCTTCGTACCGACGATCGGGACGATGTCGTCCCCGCGCGAGAGCAGCCACGCGAGCGCGAGCTGTGAAAGGGTGCATCCCGTGACCTGCGCGACCGCCGCGAGGCGATCGATGAGGTCGAGGTTGTGGCGCAGGTTCTCGCCCTGGAACCTGGGGAACTTCCGCCGGTGGTCACCCTCCACGAGGTCGGTGTCCACGTCGCGGATCTTCCCGGTCAGCAGCGCGCGTCCGAGCGGGCTGTACGCGACGAAGCCGATCCCGAGCTCGCGGACGGTCGGCAGGATGCCCTCCTCGACGTCGCGGGTTATGAGCGAGTACTCCGTCTGGAGGGCGGCGATCGGATGGGTGGCGTGCGCTCGCCGGATCGTCTCGACGCCCGCCTCCGACAACCCGACGTAGCGGACCTTGCCGGCGGCCACGAGCTCCGAGACCGCGCCGATCGTCTCCTCGATCGGCGTGTCTGGGTCCACGCGGTGCTGGTAGTAGAGGTCGATCACGTCGACGCCGAGGCGTCGCAGGCTCGCGTCGCAGGCCTGCCTGACGTAGTCGGGCCGACCGTTCACGCCCGCGAACGCGCCGTTCTCGTCCAGGAGGTTCCCGAACTTCGTCGCGAGGACGACCTGGTCTCGGCGGTCGCGGATCGCCCGTCCGACGAGCTCCTCGCTGTGCCCGGAGGCGTAGACGTCCGAGGTGTCGATGAAGTCGATCCCGAGATCGAGGGCGCGCCGGATCGTCGCGGTGGCCTCGTCGTCGTCCGGCGTGCCGTACCACGCCACGCCCATCGTCCCGAGCCCGATCGCCGAGACGACCGGCCCCTCCCGGCCGAGCCTGCGTCGATCCATCACCGCTCACCTATCGCGTCGGTCACGCTGCCTCGTCGTGGGTCGCGGATCGTCGTACCGTTCGAGGCGCCGATCGCCATCGGGCCAAGCCCGACTTGACTTCGCGACGTAGGACCGGGTACAACCTGACCGACCTCGTTGGTCTAAAATCGTACCAAAGTAGGGCGAGCAGCGGTTCACCTGGCGCCGAGCGGAAGGCGAGCCTTGCCTCAAGTCGAGATCCGCGGTGTGGGCAAGTCGTTCCCCAGGCAAGGCGACGGCGGCATGCTGCGGGTCCTGAACGACGTGAACATCACGCTCGAGGAGCGGACGTTCACGTGCCTCGTCGGCCCGAGCGGGTGCGGGAAGTCGACGCTCCTGCGGATCATCGACGGCCTGATGGCTCCCGACACGGGGGAGGTCCGGATCGGGGGCGAGGTTGTGACGTCGCCGTCCCTCGACCGCGGCTTCGTCTTCCAGCACTTCAACCTGCTGCCATGGCGCACCGTCCTGGGCAACATCGAGTTCGGGCTCGAGAACCTCGGCGTGAAGAAGGGGGAGCGCCGCCCCAAGGCGACCGAGATCCTCAAGCTCGTCGACCTCGAGGGGTTCGAGAGCTACTACCCCGGGCAGCTCTCGGGCGGGATGCAGCAGCGGGTCGGGCTCGCGCGCGCGCTCGCCGTCGATCCATCGCTCCTGCTGATGGACGAGCCGTTCGGCTCGGTCGACGACCAGACACGGATGCTGCTGCAGGAGGAGCTCCTGAACATCTGGGAGCGCGACCAGAAGACCGTTGTCTTCGTCACCCACGACATCGAAGAGGCGCTCTACCTCGGCGACCGCGTCGTCGTGATGCGGGCGCGCCCGTCGAAGGTCTCACGGGTGATCGAGGTCCCGTTCGGCCGACCGCGCGTGGATGAGGTCCGCGGCTCGCCGGAGCTGGCCAGGCTCAAGCAGGAGATCTGGGACGAGCTGAAGTCCGGCGCGACGGTCGAAGGGTAGCGGAGGCATGGCGGATACGACACACCGGGAGGGCCTTGCGACCGACGCCGCCGGGGCCCCCGCTGTCGTGGACGCCGCCGTCGCCGATGCCCCCCCGAGCGCGGCGAGCCGCCCACCCCCGTCGCGGCTGAAAGCGCTCCTCGAGAAGAAGTGGTTCCTCCGCCTCGTCGTGTACGGCGGGATACTCCTCGTCTTCCAGATCATCGCGATGCGGCAGGGTCCGTTCTTCCTGCCGACGATCCCGGACATCCTGGCCGCGATCGTGGAGCTGTTCGCCGAGGGGTACATCACGGTGATGGGCCCGACGCTCCAGCAGCTGGTCGTCGGGTTCTTCCTCGCGATGGCCATCGCGATCCCGCTCGGCGTGTTGATGGGGCGCTACGGTTTCTGGGAGGACGTCCTCGCGCCGTGGGTGAACACGATCTACGTGACCAGCAAGGAGTCCCTCCTCCCGATCCTGATCTTGATCTTCGGCCTCGGGTTCGGCTACCGAGTGATGGTCGTGGTCCTGTTCGCGGTGTTCTTCCCGATCATCAACACGGCCGCGGGCATCCGGTACGTGGAGCGCGAGCTGCGGGAGACCGCCGAGGCCTTCGCGACGCCTCCATGGCGGATGGTCACCCGCGTGTACCTGCCGGCGGCGGCGCCGTTCATCGTCGCCGGGGTCAGGATGGGCCTCGCGATGGCGATCAAGGGCATGGTCATCGCCGAGATCTGGGTGTACATCGGAACCGGCGAGCTGCTCACGGCGTTCACACTGTCGCCTCGGCGGCTCGACCTCTACTACGCGCTCGCCACGGTGATCATCGTCGTGGCGGTGACGGCGAACGCGCTCCTGAAGCTCGCCGAGCAGCGACTCCGTCCGTACTCGAAGCTGCAGCGACAGGAAGCCGTCTGATGAACCGGCCCCTGCACGTGAAGATGCTCCGGTGGGCCCTGTCGATCGGGGTCTTCTTCCTGTTGTGGGAGATCGTCGGTCGCAGCGGGAAGTTCATCTCGATCGTGCCCCCGACGGTCGTCATCCCCGAGCTCATCGAGATCTTGAAGGAGGGCGACATCCTCGTCGCCGCTCGCTCGACGCTGGCGCTCGCGGCGACCGGGTTCGTGATCGGAGCGGTCATCGGGATCTCGACGGGCGCATGGATGGCCGCATCGCCGCGTGTGGCCGCCGTCCTCGACCCGATCGTGAGCGCCTCGTTCTCGGTCCCGTTCGCGATCTTCATCCCGGTCATCTCGATCTACCTGGGCCTGGAGTTCACGGCGAAGGTCGTGCTCGTCGTCCTGTTCAACGTCTTCATCATCAACATCAACACGGCGACGGGGATCCGCGAGGTGCCGGCCGGCCCGAAGGAGATGGCGCGGTCCGTCGAGACGAGCAGGGTCGACATGTACCGCAAGGTGATCCTGCCGTGGGCGAGCCCGCACATCATCACCGGCCTGCGGCTCGGGGTGGGCCGGTCGGTCCAGGGCGCCATCCTCGCGGACCTGTTCCTGCGGGCCCAGGCGCTCGGGCTGTTCATCGTGGATGCGCAAGGTCGGTTCGACATCCCGCGGCTGCTCGCCGCGGTCTTCTTCGTGACCATCCTCGCGGCGGGCGTGATGGGGATCGCCCGTCTCGTCGAGTGGAAGATACTCGCGTGGAAGCGGGCATAGGCGTGCGGAGGCGGCGCAAGGGAGAGGAGGGCCGGGGAGGTGGTCGATGCCTGCAGTCGCTCCCGCCGTAGGGCGACGGGGGCTGGCCGGGGTCTAACGGGTCCCGGCGGTACGCGCATCATCGAGCGCACGTTGGACCGAAGGGAGGGCACGTTGAAACGACGGCACGTAAGGATGTTGGCGCTGGTCGCGGTCCTGGCGCTGGTTGGGGCTGCGTGCAGCGGCGATGAGGACGGAGGCGGGGGCGGCGACGGCGAGGCGGACGTCGTCCGGCACGCGGCGGGGTCGACCGCCGACGCGTACATCCCGCAGTACCGCGCGCCAGAGATCTTCGGAGACCTGTTCGGCATCAGCACGGACGAACACCTCCAGATGTTCGAGGAGGGCTCGCTCGCCGCGCAGGTCGTGGCGACGGGTGACGCCGACGTCGGCTCCGGTGGTTTCACGAACATGGTGCAGCTCCTCGAGACCGGCCAGGACGTGAAGGTCTTCTGTCCCACCCAGAAGGACAGCACGGAGCACCTCATTGGGCGGACCGACGTGATCACGTCGCTCGAGCAGATCACCGACCCGGACGTCCGCGTCGCGGTCGAGAGCGCCGGTGGGTTCCTCAACCTGTTGATGAACCTGGTCTTCCTGAACCGGGACATCGGCATCACGACCGATGACCTCACGAACACCGTGATCCTCGAGGACGGGAGCCTACGACTGGCGGCGATGGCCGCGGGCGACGTGGACGTCGCGTCGCTCGACCTGTTCGAGCAGGCCGACCTGAAGGCGGAGCTCGGCGAGGACGCCGTGACGGTCCTCTCCGTCGTCGCGGAGGACGCGGAGTTCCTGTCGAACGTCCTGTGGGCGAAGACCGACTGGCTGGCGGAGAACGCGGACGTCGCGGCGCGCTACTGCGCGACGGTGCTGTACTCGAACCGCCAGATGGCGTCCGACTACGAGCAGTACAAGGCCGCGCTGGAGGAGTTCTCGGCGACGGGGATCGAGGACGAGGCCGTCGTCCAGGCCAACTGGGACTTCGCGAAGCAGTACGAGGTCTGGCCGTACAACACGACGGTCCTCACGCCGGAGGTCATCGCGGATCAGCTCCAGGTGTCGGTGGACACCGGCATCATCGAGCCCGAGACCGGTGAGCTCGGCTTCGAGGACCTCGTCGACACCGAGGTCTTGGCGATGGCGCAGGAGTACCTCGGTGGTGAGGTGACTGCCGCGGACGTCGATTCGGGCAACATCCCCGAGCCGAACGCCTGAGCCGGGGTCGAGCGAGTCGCTTCCGAGGCCCGGGAAACCTCCGGGCCTCGGAAGCGCTCCCGCACGTGCGGGCGACACATGAGCAGGTACGTCCTGGTCCACGGGTCCTGGCACGGAAGCTGGGTGTGGGATCGCGTGGCGCCGATGCTCGCCGACGCGGGCCACGACGTCGCCACACCTGACCTGCCCGGCCGCGGCGGCGACCCGCGCGACCCGGCGTCCGTGACGCTCGCCGATCACGTCGACGCGGTCGTCGAGGTGCTCGAAACGTCGGGCCGTCCCGCGATCCTCGTGGGCCACAGCTTCGGAGGGTTCGTGATCAGTCACGTGGCCGAGCGCGTGCCCGAGCGCGTCGAGCTGCTCGTGTACGTGGCGGCGTTCCTGCTCCGGCACGGCGAGACGGTGCTGGGGGTCGCGACCTCCGTGCCGCCGTCCGTCCCGCATCTCGACGTAGGGGAGGAGGAAGGCCTGATCGTGGTCCGGCCCGAGGCGGCGCCGCTCGTGTTCTATGACGACTGCTCCCCGGAGGACGCGCGCTGGGCGACCGCGCTCCTGGTGCCCGAGGCGCTCGGCCCCCGTCGGACCCCTGCGGCGCTGACCGAGGAACGGTTCGGAAGCGTCCCGCGCGTGTACGTGGAGACGACGAACGATCGCGCGCTCACCGTCTCGCTCCAACGCCGGATGCACTCGGCTCTCCCGTGCCGCGAGGTCGTCGCGATCGCCTCGGGCCATTCGCCGTTCCTGTCCATGCCGGAGACCCTCGCCGAGCGGCTCCTGGCATGGGCGACGACGCGACCGGAGACGGCCGACTGAAGGAGGACGAACGCACCATGAGCGGACCATCGACGGGACCTGCCGACGACGACGTGCTTGACCCGGTGCGTTGCCTGCTCGCCGTCATCGACGTCCAGAACGA
This sequence comes from Actinomycetota bacterium, assembly GCA_035286545.1. Classification (GTDB taxonomy): domain Bacteria; phylum Actinomycetota; class UBA4738; order UBA4738; family HRBIN12; genus DASSJM01. The sequence continues at coordinate 11,490 of DATEDE010000072.1, forward strand.
CTTCTGTCACGAAGATGGCGCGTACGCGCGGATGGGACATCCGGTGGGCATGGCGGCCGCGGCTGTTGAGGGGATCCGCGCCACCCTGGACCTCGCCAGCCGCGTCGACGTGCCACGGGTCGTCGTGCGGGTCGCGCACTCGCCTTGGACCGACGATCCCGCGTGGGCCGCGCGGGGCGCCGCGGGCTCCGTCCTCGACGTCGTGCGGGTCCCGGTCGCACGCGAGGGGACGTGGGGCGCCGAGTTCTTCGGGATCGAGCCCGACCCCGACGCGATGGTGCTCACGAAGCACCGGTACTCGGCGTTCGTCCACACCCCGCTCGAGCTGTACCTGCGCGCGCGCGGCGCGACCACGATCGTCCTCGCGGGCGTGGCGACGAACGTATGCGTCCACGCGACCGCCCGGGACGCGCTGCACGCGGGCTTCCTGCCGGTCGTGCTCGAGGACGCGACCGCGGCGCATAGCGCGGAGGCGCATGAACGCGCGCTCGAGGACGTCCGGAGCTTCATCGGTCGCGTCGCGACCGTCGCCGACCTCGAGCGCGCGTGGGGCGGGTCGCGTATGCCCGCCGCCGCAGGCGCCTAGCGTGGTCCGGCCCGCGGCACGCGGGAGCGTCCGTGTCGGCTGAGGGGTGGGCGCTGTTCTCCGCATGCTGCTTCGCCGGCTCGCACGTCGTCTCGAAACGCGGGCTCCAGGACACGAGCGTCACGGCCGCCTCGCTCATCGTCCTCAGCGTCTCGTGGGCGGTGATCGCGGTCGCCGTCCTGCTCGATCCGCCCGCCGAGGTGGCGCCCCGGGCGATCGTCGTCTACGGCGCGCTCGGGCTGATGGTGCCGGCGATCTCCAGGTGGGCGGTCCTGAAGTCGGTCGACGTTCTCGGGCCGTCGATCGCGATCCCGATCCAGCAGGGCCTGCGACCGCTGCTCGCGGTGACCGGCGCGGCCCTCCTGCTCGACGAGGACGTCGGGCTCGTCCGCGGGATCGGCGTGCTGCTGATCATCGCCGGCGGTTGGCAGCTGTCGAAGCGTCCGCCGGAGGACCGGGTCGGGTTGGACGTCGCTGCAGGGTCGCGCGAGCGTCGGTGGGCGCTCCGCCCGGGGATCGTGTTCCCCGTGATCGCTGCCGTGGCGTACGCCGCGTCGGACCTTCTGGTCCGCTCTACGCTCGGGGACGATCTGGCCGAGCCGAGCTTCGCCGCGATGGTGAGCACCGGGTCGGGGCTGCTCGCGTGGCTGCTCGTCGTGGTCGCGATCCGGCCGATGCGCGCCTCGATCCGGTTCGGTCGCGCCGCGTGGTGGCTCGTCGGGTCGGGCGCGCTGATCGGGTTCGCGATCCTCGGCGTCTACCAGGCGCTCAGCCGCGGCGAGGTCTCGCTCGTCACGCCGATCAACGCGACGCAGCCGCTGATAGTGCTGCTGTTCTCGACGCTGCTGCTCCGGGACCTGGAGCGGATCCGACCGATCACGGTCGTCTCGGCCACGGAGATCGTCGCCGGGGCCGTCCTGGTGTCGCTGTGAGGAGGTCGTGATGTCGAGCGGTTGGCGCGACGTGATCCCACCCGAGGACCGGGCGATCTACGACGCGGCCGGGTACGGCCGGCGGGGGCGGCGAGGTACTTCGCCGGCGCTCCTCGTGATCGACGTAACGTACGGGTTCATCGGACGCGAACGGCTCCCGATCCTCGAGTCGATCGCCCGGTACCCGAACTCGTGCGGCGAGCGCGGGTGGGACGCGATGCAGCGCATCGAGCGACTCGTGGACCTCGCGCGTGAGGCGTCGGTGCCGATCTACTACACGGCCGGCGTCACGGACCACGCGGTCGCGCACGCCGGGCGCTGGCGGGAGAAGCACCCGCGGACGCTCGAGCAGCCGAAGGACGCGCATGTGATCCCCGAACCGATCGCGCCGCGGGACGGGGACATCGTGATCCGCAAGACGAAACCGAGCGTCTTCTACGGCACGCCGCTCCTGTCGTCGCTCGTCGACCACGGGGTCGACACGGTGATCGCGACGGGATGCACCACCTCCGGGTGCGTGCGCGCGACCGTCGTCGACGCCTTCTCGAACGGATTCGCCACGATCGTCGTCGAGGACGCCGTGTTCGACCGGGGCGAGCTCAGCCACGCCGTGAACCTGTTCGATATGGACCAGAAATATGCGGACGTGATCGACACCGACCAGGCGCTCGCCTACCTGGAGTCGCTGGGCGATCGTCTCGACCGGCCGGGAGCGCCGACCCGATGATCCTCCTGAAGGCGGACGAGGTTCGCGGTCTCCTCGACCCCGGCGCCGTGCTCGCGACCGTCGAGGAGGCGCTGCGCATGGAGCACGCCGGCACGGTGCGATGGTCCTCACCGGCGAGCCTGCGGGTGGCCGGCGGCGACGGGCAGGGACGGGTCCGCGTGAAGGCGTGCTCGCTCGACGGACCGAGCGTGACCGGCATACGCGTCCTGCACTTCCCGGCGGCGGGCGCGGAGACCAGGTGGGTCCTCCTGTTCGACGGCGTCTCGGGCGAGCCGCTCGCGATCGTCGATGAGGCCGCGACGTATGGTGATCGATCGTTCGCCTCGGTCGCGCTGCTCGCGCATCGGGTCCGCGTGGATCCGGTCGACACCGTCGCGATCCTCGGCGCCGGGCGCATCGCACGCGCCGCGCTCCCGTACGTGGCCCACCGGTTCCCGGGCGCCGCGGTCGAGATCGCCGCGCGTCGCCCTCCGGCCGCCGCCACGCTTGCCGACCTCGCGCGCGCCCGCCACGGCCTGCGCGCGACGCCGACGTCGTTCGAGACGGCCGTCCGGACGGCGCAGGTCGTCTTCGGGTGCACGAGCGCGATCGAGCCGATCGTCCGCGAGCAATGGGTCGCCCCCGGGACGGTGGTCGCGTCCCTCGAGCCCCGCGAGCTCGAGCCTGCGCTGTTCGCCGGCGCGGACCTGCGGGTCGTGGACCGTCGCGAGCAGCTGGGCGAGGAGCTCGACGATGCGTTCGGCCCCGGAGCCTCCGAACGGGTGGACGCGACGATGGCCGAGATCGTCGGCGGCGCCCATCCGGGGCGGACGGCGGCGGGCCAGCGGATCGTGATCGTCAGCCAGGGCCTCGTCAGCCAGGACGTCCTGCTCGCCGAGCGCGTGTTCCGCGAGGCCGTGGCGCGCGGGATCGGCAAGGCGATCGCGCTGCCACCCGTCCCGGGTCCCGCGCGGTGATCCCTACCCGGTGTTCGGTTGTATCGAAGGTCCGATGTATGTCATAAGACGAGCGAGCCCGTCGGGTGTTCCGACGGCGGAGGAGCCGATGGCGATGCGCCTGTCGACGCGGATGGAGCGGCTCGGGACCGAGTCGGCCTTCGAGGTGCTCGCCCGCGCTCGGGCGCTCGAGGCGCAGGGGCGCACCATCACGCATCTCGAGATCGGCGAGCCGGACTTCGCGACGCCGGCGCACGTAGTCGAGGCGGCGGTCCGGGCGCTCGAGGCGGGCCACACCCATTACGTCCCCGCACCCGGGATCCCGGAGCTCCGCGAAGCGGTCGCGGAGTTCCTCGAGCGCACCGGCCGCATGGCCACTTCGCCCGACCGGGTCGTAGTGACGCCCGGCGCCAAGCCGGTGCTTTGGTACGTGCTCCACGCGGTGTGCGAGGAGGGCGACGAGGTCCTCGTTCCCGACCCGTCGTTCCCGATCTACGCGTCGCTCGCTTCGTTCGTCGGCGCGACGCCGGTCCCGGTCCCGCTCCGCGAGGAGCATCGGTTCCGCCTCGACCCCGCGGAGCTCGCCTCGCTCGTCTCCGATCGGACGAAGCTCCTGATCGTGTCCTCGCCCGAGAACCCGTGTGGCAGCGCGCTCACGCGGGAGGATGTCGAGGCCATCGCGAGCATCGCGATGGAGCACGACCTCCTCGTGCTCTCCGACGAGATCTACTGGGCGATCCGCTACGACGGACGCGAGCACGCCAGCGTCCTCGACGTCGACGGGATGCTCGACCGGACCGTGCTCCTCGACGGCTGGTCGAAGACGTTCGCGATGACGGGGTGGCGGCTCGGGTTCGGCGTGTTCCCGGCGTGGTTGGTCGAGCCGGTCACGCGGCTCGTGATCAACTCGGTCTCCTGCACGCCGGCCTTCGGTCAGCACGCCGCGATCGCGGCGCTCCGCGGACCGTGGGACCCGGTCGAGGCGATGGTGGCCGAGTTCGCCCGTCGCCGCGACGTCATCGTCGACGGGCTGAACGCGATCGACGGGATCTCCTGCGTCCGACCCGGCGGCGCGTTCTACGTCTTCCCGAACATCCGCGCCCTCGGCGCGTCGTCGCACGAGGTAGAGCGGCACCTCCTCGACGACGCGGGCGTCGCCGTGCTCTCGGGGACCGGGTTCGGGGCCTACGGGGAGGGCTACCTGCGCCTGTCCTACGCAGCGTCGGTCGAACGGATCCGCGGCGCCATCGAGGCGATCGGTGCATCCGTCGGGGCGCTCGTGCGATGACGGGACGCCCGTGCACCCACGATCGGAGGAGGAGCTCACGTGGCTGAGACCCGGCAACACCTGGCGCTGACCTACGAGGGGGCGGCGACGGTGCTCGCCGCCGCCGTGCGGAGGACCGAGGAGATCGGCGCGCGGCAGTGCATCGCCGTCACCGACGACGGTGGCTACCTGCTCGCGTTCGGGCGGACCGACGGCGGGAAGGCGACGAACCTGCGGGGCGGGCTGCCGATCGTCGTGGACGGCCATCTGATCGGCGCGATCGGCGTGGGTTCGGGCACGGGGGAGCAGGACGTCGAGGTTGCGGCGGCCGGCGTCGCGGCGCTCGCGGGTGCGAAGGACTGGACGAACGAGTAGGGGGAGCGATGAAGATCACCGAGGTCGAGACCTTCAACGTGGCGCTGCCGTGGCGCCGGCTGCACAAGATGGCGTTCCCGTCCGGCAAGCTCGGGAACTACTCGATCGTCCGCATCCGCACGGACGAGGGCTTCGAGGGGCTGGGCGAGGCCACCGTCATCAAGGAGTGGGGCGGCGACTACGGCCGGTACTTCGGTGAGTCCCCCGAGCTCACGGTCGCCGTCATCAACTCGGTGCTCGGACCCGCGCTGATCGGCCACGACCCGTTCGCGATCGAGCGCGCGCATCGCGAGATGGATCTCGCGGTGAAGGGTTACCCCTACGCGAAGACCGCGATCGACGAGGCGCTCCACGACATCAAGGGGAAGGCGCTCGGCGTCCCCGTGTACGAGCTCCTCGGCGGCCTGTGGCGCGAGGAGATCCCGATCGCGCACTCGCTCGGGTGGATGGAGTACGAGGAGGCGACGTCGGAAGCGGCCGCCGCCGTCGCCGAGGGCATCCGCACGATCAAGATCAAGGTCGGCCGCTCGGAGGAGTACGACGTCCGGATCGTGCGCGAGGTCCGCGAGACGGTCGGCGATGACGTCGACATCGTCGTCGACGCGAACCAGGGATGGCCGACCCCCAAGCACGCGATCCGCGTGCTGCGCCAGATGCAGGAGTACCGGCTCCGCTACGCGGAGCAGCCGGTCGAGGGGATCGCACGGATGGCCCGGGTCGCGCGGGCGGTCGACGTGCCCATCATGGCCGACGAGAGCGCCTGGACCCCGCAGGACGTCCTCGAGATCGTCGAGCGCGGCGCCGCGGACATGATCTCGCTCTACACGACGAAGCCGGGCGGTCTGTTCAAGGCCAAGAAGGTGGCGGCGGTGGCCGAAGCGGCCGGCCTCCCGCTCAACGTGAACGGCTCGCACGAGACCGGGGTCGGGAACGCGGCGAACCTGCACCTCGTAGCCTCGACGGCGGCGGTCACCGAGGCGGGCGTGTTCCCCGTGACGACGATCGAGGGCAAGGAGCCGACCACGATGGCCGGCAAGATGTACCTCGACGACATCATCACGCAGCCGTTCGAGTACCGCGACGGCAACCTGATCGTCCCGTCGGGCCCGGGCCTCGGGATCGAGCTCGACGAGGAGAAGGTCGCGCGCTACCGGACCGGGGGGTAGCGGCGATGGCGATCCGAGACGTCGCGATCCTCGGAGCCGGCAACGGCGGCTGCGCCGCGGCCGCGGACCTCGGCAGCCGCGGGTACCGCGTCCGGCTCTACAACCGGTCGTCCGAGCGGTTGGTCGGCATCGTCGAGCGAGGCGGGCTCGAGAAGCTCGGTGCCGCCGGCGAGGGGTTCGTCGAGATCCCGGTGGTGACGACCGACCTGTCGGAGGCCGTCGGCGGCGCGGATCTCGTCATGCTCTCCGTCCCGATCTCGACGCACCCGTTCTTCGCGCAGGGTCTGGCCCCCCTGCTGCAGCCGGACCAGGTCCTGTTCCTGAACCCGGGGCACATGGGCGGGGGCCTCTTCATGGCGCACGAGCTGCATCGCCTGACCGGTCGCACGGACGTCCGGATCTGCGAGACGAGCACGCTCACCTACGGCTGCCGGATGCGGGGCCCGGGGACGGTGAACATCATGGCGACGATGACGAACCTGCCGTTCGCGGCGTTCCCGGGCCGCAACCAGCAGGAGCTCTACGACCTGATCGCGCCGCTCTACCCCGACATCGTGCAGGCGTCGCACGTGCTCGAGACGGGCTTCATGGACATCAACGCGGTCGAGCACCCGCCGCAGATCATCTGCAACGCGGGGTGGCTCGAGCACACCAAGGGCGACTACCTCTTCTACTACGAGGGCACCACGCCGGGGGTCGCCCGCGTGATCGAGGCGCTCGATGCCGAGCGGATGGCGATCGCGGCCGCGGCGGGCATCCCGACCCGCCCGTTCGTCGAGGTGTTCCACGCGATGGGGTACACGAGCGCGCACGCGGCCGAGGTCGGCTCGGCGTACGTGGCCCTGCAGGAGAGCGAGCCGAACCGATGGGTGAAGGGCCCACCTACGCTCGACCATCGCTACATCAACGAGGACGTCGGCTGGGGCCTAGTGCCGTGGTCGGAGATGGGTCGCTCGTTCGGCGTCCAGACGCCCACGATGGATGCCCTCATCGTGCTCGGGGGCGTCCTGAACGGGCGCGACTACCGCGCCGAGGGCCTGACGCTCGAGCGGCTCGGCCTCGCCGGCGTGCGCCCCGAAGACCTGGACGCGTACCTTCGGGAGGGCATCGCTACCGTGGAGGGTGGTGGATGACGAAGCAGCGGATCGCGGTCTTCTCCGGTCCGAACGCGACGATCGCGAACTCACCGACGCTCGTCACGAGCAACAAGGGCCGACGTCCCGGTGAGCGCCGGCTGGACGGCCGGTTCGATTCCCTCGTGGCGCAGGAGCTCTACGAGCCCGTGACCGTGCGCATCAAGCGGTTCAGCGCCCACCCGCTCGAGGCGGACGCCGCCGGCGTCTACCACGAGCCGGACCGGGCCTACGACGAGGTCGAGCTGCGTCCGGAAGATGGCCCGTACCCGTTGCCGTACGTCTCGAGGCGGGCCGACGGGTCGCCAGACGGCGTCCCGTTCGAGGACGAGGACCTCGAGGATCGGTCGATCGGCTACGGCGGACGGCAGTTCTACTACCCGGACGCCGCGCGGCTGTTCGCGGAGATCGATCGGACGATCACCGGTCGTGACGAGGACGGCAGCGGCAGTACGCTCGATCGCCGCGCCGACTTCGACTTCATCCGTGTGCTTCCGTCGGGCGGCTACGCGTCTCGTGGGGAGGTTAGCGGCCGCGACTACTTCCCCTACAAGCCACGTGCGATCGCGCACCGTCCCCGGTATCGCGACCTCGCGACCGCTACGAACGTCGTCCGCGAGGCGATGCGCTCTGGCCGGTACGCGGGCGGCATCTGGCTCGAGGCTAGTCCCACCCTCGAGGAGACGCTCTATTGGTGCAACCTCGTGCTCGACATCGATATCTCGCTCGTGGGCTGCGCGTCGCAACGCCCGCACGGGCAGTTGGCCAACGACGGCGACCGCAACATCGTGGACGCCATCGACTTCATCCTCTCGGGGGAGAGGCTCGGCGTCGTCGCGCTCCAGGACGAGAGGATCTTCGCAGCGCGCGAGTTCAAGAAGGCGGATGACCGTCCGGGGAACTACAAGGTCACGGGAGGCCACGGCGGGATCCTCGGTAGCGTCGGGCCGCCGGTCACGGTCTGGTACCGACCGGCGTACAAGCACACTCACACGTCGGAAGTGAACCTTCGACGGTTACCCGAGCAGGTCGCCTTCCTCGACCGCGCCGACGATCGGTCTCCAACGACCATCCGGATCAAGGACGGTGAGCGGCTGCGGCCCGAGGTGATCCCGCGGGTCCACATGGTCAAGTACGGCGCATACATGGACGAGGACGTCCTCGATGATCCCGATGGGGAGGTCGACATCATGGCGAGGATCGCCAGGGGTCTCGAGCAGCAGTCGCGGGCCATCGAAGGCGCCCCGCCGTTCCACGGTTTCGTGTTCGAGGGGCTGTCTCCGTACGCGTACGGGAGCGGGTCGCAACGCGAGGCGCTGAAGATCGCCGCCTTCAGCGGGATGCCCGTGGTTCGCGTGGGGCGCGCGGATCCCGGCGGCATGGTCCCGAAGCGGGGCTGGCCGCATGCAGTCACCGGCAGCAACCTCGATGCGAACAAGGCCCGGATGCTGCTCATGGCGAGCATGCTGAAGCTCGGCCGTTGGCCGAAGGCGAAGGACCCTAGGCATCCGACGCCGGAAGAGTGCGACGCGCTGTACGCTGCGGTCGCCGCGTATCAGGCCCTCTTCGATACGCACTGAGAGCCCGGAGAGGTCACCTGCGGTGCTCGCAACCCGTTGCGACGCGGAGGGTTCTCACTTTGACTAAAGGTAGGATATTATGCCGAAGTTGCGTGCGTGGGGGGCGCGGTCGTCGAGGGGCACCGGGGCGCACCCGTGCCCCGCTCGCGGGTGCCGACCACCGGACGTGGAGAGGGGAGGAGAGGTGCCGAACGTCACGATCGAATGGCTCCAGGGCCGCTCGCTCGACCAGAAGCGGAAGGTGATCGCCGGGATAACCGATCTGCTGGTCGACATCGCCGACGCCCGCCGCGAGGCCGTCCAGGTCACGTTCATCGACATGAGCAAGGAGGACTGGGGTCGCGGCGGGCTCCTCGGCATCGACCGCACGGACGTCCATCCGTGAGCATCCCCAAGCGCGTCCACCACCTGCTCCTGCAGACCCGCGACCTCGAGGCGGCCGAGGCGTTCTACGTCGGGTTCCTCGGCTTCTCGGTTAGGAAGCGCGAGCAGTTCCATGACGGCCGCCCCCTCACGACGACGGAGGAGGGGCTGGGCCTGACGAACGGCGTCCGGGGCGAGGCCGGCAGCGTCGTCGAGCACATCGCGTTCCGGACGAGCGACATCCGCGGGCTCGCCCAGCGCGCCGAGGCCCAAGGCATCGAGGTGCTCAAGCCGCCCGGCCCCGGCCCGTACGGCCTCACGGTCTACCTCGCCGACCCCGACGGGAACAGGATCGAGCTGTTCTCCGAGGAGGAGGCTTGAGCCGGGAGGATTCCCCGGTCGAGTGGGCGAAGCTCCGGATCGCCGTGGTCGCGGGCGATGAGCGCGATCCGGAGATCGCGCGTCTGGCGGCGGAGACCGGCGCGACCGTGACGGCGTTCGGCATCCCCTGGCCGCCGCAGGGCGTCGCGGGCGTCCAGCTCGCGGAGTCCGCCGCCGCCGCGGTCGACGGCGCGAACTACATCCTCTTCCCGATCCCGCTCGGGGTCGGCGCGGTCCTGTATGCCCCGCACGCGACCGAGCCGATCGTCGCCGACGAGGCGTTGTTCTCGAAGGCCGCGCCGGACGCGTGGATGTTCTGTGGCCGGCTCCGCGACGAGATCCGGGCGTCGGCCGACGCGGCGGGCGTGTACGTCCACGAGTACGACCCCGACAGGGAGCTGATGCTCCTGCGCGCCCCGGCGATCGTCGAGGGGGCGCTCCAGCAAGCGATCGAGGCGACGGACGTGACGATCAACGACGCCGAGGTCGTCGTGATCGGGTTCGGCAACATCGGCCAGCTCCTCGCGCGAACGCTCCGTGGGCTCGGTGCCCGCGTCCACGTCGCCGCGAGGAACCCGATCCAGCGGGCGGGGGCCTATGCCGACGGCCTACTGCCGCTCTCGCTCGATGAGCTCCACGACCTCGCCCCCTCCCTCGACATGGTCTTCTCGACGGTGCCGGCGCCTGTCGTCGACCGCCCGTTCCTCGAGCGGCTGCCCACCGGCACGTTGGTCCTCGACATCGCACCTCCGCCCGACCACGCGGACCTCGACGCGGCGGCGGAGCTCGGGCACCGGGCGGTGTGGGCGCGCGGCCTCGGGAAGCGCGCGCCGATCACGGTCGGCAGGAGCCAGTGGGCGGGGCTCCGCCGCTTCATCACCGAGATCGAGCTGGCGAGGCGGGAGGGGCGGACGTGGCAGGGATGACCCGCGGATCGCGGTCGCCCGACGTCGCGATCGTGGGGGCCGGGTCGCTCGGGCTGATGACGGCGCTCGAGCTCGCCCGGCGAGGTGTCCGCCCCGTGATCCTCGAGCGCGGACCCGACGTCCTCTCCGGGTGCTCGTCGGGGAGCGCCGGCCTGCTGTCGCCGGCGCACTCGACCCCGCTGGCGACGCCCGGCGCCGTCCGCGAGGGGCTTCTCCACATGCTCCGACGCGACAGCCCGTTCAGCATGCGGCCCCGGCCGAGCCTGATCCCGTGGCTGCTCCGGTTCATGCTCGCCGCGCGCGGCGATCGCGTCCGCCGCGGGACCGAGCTGATCCGGGACTTCAGCTTCGCGAGCCTGGAGCTTCACAAGGAGCTCGTCCGGCAGGGGCTCGACACGGGGCTCGAGGTCCTCGGCGCGATCAACGTCTACGAGACCGAGAAGGCCTACGTCGGTGGCCTCGCCGAGGCCGAGGACCTTTCGTCGCATGGGATCAAGGCCCATGTGATGACGGCCGACGAGGCGCGCACGTTCGAGCCCGCGCTCTCGGACGCGATCGTCGGGGGGGTCTTCTACCCAGAGGAAGCGCAGTGCGACCCCGAGCGCTTCATGCTCGCGGTCGCCGATGCGGCCGTCGAGGCGGGAGCGGAGCTCTGCACGCGGGCCGAGGTCCTTGACGCGACGGTCTCGGGCGGACGGGTCGTGCGCCTGGTCACGACGATCGGCGAGATCCGTCCCGGACAGGTCGTCGTCGCGAACGGCGCGTGGACGGCCGAGCTCAGCCGTCGGCTCGGCCTGCCGATCCCCGTCCAGGGCGGCAAGGGGTACCACGTCGACCTTACTCCCTCCGAGGGCGATCCCGCCGTGCCGGTCTACCTCCAGGAGGCACGCGTGATCGCGACGCCGTACGCGAACCGGCTCCGACTCGCCGGCACGCTGCAGCTCACCGGGCTGTCCATGCGGATGGACCAGGTCCGCGTCCGGGCGACGGTCCGGTCGGGGATGCGGACCCTGCGCGGCATCGAGGCGAGCCGTGTGACCGAGGTGTGGCGGGGGATCCGCCCGTGCACGCCCGACGGCCTGCCTATCCTCGGACGGTCCGAGCGGCTGGCAAACGTCGTCTTCGCGACCGGTCATGCGATGAAGGGGCTCCACCTCGCTCCGGAGACCGGGCGCCTGATCGCGCAGGTGGTGCTGGACGAGCCGCCGACCCGAGACCTCACCCCCTTCAGCCCGGACCGGTTCCGGTGGGGGGCGCGGGGCAAGCAGCCGACCGAGGACCGGAGGGACGGATGAAGCAGGACATCATCGACAAGTGCATCGCCGCGTGCGACGAGCACGACCTCGACGCGATCGTCGCCATGTCCCCGGAGAACTTCGCCTACGTGGTGGGGTTCATCGTGCCGTCGCAGCCCGTCCTGCGGTGGCGGCACGCCGCCGCCGTCATCACCCGCGACGGGAAGCGGGCGCTGCTCACGGTGGACATGGAGGCGACGACCGTGAAGGACCTCCAACCCGACGAGGACGTCCGCGTGTGGGCCGAGTTCGACGAGAACGCGATGCCGGTCTTCGCCGACCTCCTGAAGGACCTCGGGCTCGGTTCGGCGCGCGTCGGCATCGAGACCGATTACCTGCCGGTGCGCGACATGGAGCGGCTCACGTCGCTGCTCCCCGACGTGCGCTGGGAACCATCGTCCCCGATCTTCGATCGCCTGCGGATGGTGAAGACCCCCCGTGAGCTCGAGCTGATGCGCAAGCTCGCGCGGATCACCGACCGGTCGATCAAGGAGGCACTAGAGGGCATCCACCCCGGGGACACCGAGATGGACCTCGCGGGCTCGGTGACGACGAACCTGTTCCGCTATGGCGCGCAGAACTTCAAGTGGTTGATCCTCGCGACGGGGGAGCGGAGCCAGTACCCGAACGTCGGACCGACGCTCCGCAAGCTCGAACGCGGGGACATCGTCCGGCTCGAGGTCTTCGGCGCCCTCGACGGCTACCACACCGGGATCTGCCGGACCGCGGTGGTCCAGGAGGCGTCGCCGGAGATCGAGGAGATCTGGTCGAACATCGTCGCGTGCCGCGACCTGATCTTCGGAACCGTCCGCGCCGGAGCGGTCGGCACCGAGATCCACCGCAGGGTGATGGTGAAGTTCGACGAGCTCGGGTGGCCGCGGATGGGGTTCGTGGGTCACGGCATCGGTCTGTTCGTGCACGAGGACCCCTACCTCGGACCGGATGCCGACGCGATCCTCGAGACGGACATGGTCCTCGGCGTCGAGCCCGTGCTGCTCGTGCCCGGGAAGTACGGGTTCCAGGTCAAGGATATCCTCGCCGTTGGCCCCGACGGGTGCGACGTCCTGTCGGACGTGACCAACACCGATCGCCTGCTCGTGATCGAGTGAGGTCGCTTGCGGGGTTCAAGGGTATAAAGGTAGGATTCCCGTCCATATCGGGCCGGGAGGAGTGAGGAGGCGCACGTGGATCTGAAGCTCGCGGGCAAGAAGGCGATCGTGACCGGTGGGAGCAAGGGCATCGGGCGCGAGACCGCGCGCATCCTCGCCGAGGAGGGGTGCGACGTCGCGATGACGGCGCGCGAGGAGGGGCGCCTGAAGGACGTCGCCGACGCCATCGCCTCGGCCACCGGCCGGACGATCCTCCCGCTCGCCGGCGACATGAGCGTGCAATCGGACGTCGAGCGGTGCATGAACGCCGCGATCGAGGCGTTCCAGGGCATCGACGTCCTCGTGACGTGCGCGGGCAGCTCGCCGGGCGGTCTGCTCGAGGAGCTCACCGAGGACATGTGGATGAGCAGTCTCGGCCTGAAGTTCATGGGATACGTGCATTCGTGCAGCGTGATCCTGCCGCACATGCGGGAGCGCGGCACGGGCAGCGTGGTGCTCGTCGTCGGCAACGACGGGCTGAAGTCCTCGTACTGGGAGCTCACGGCCGGCGTCGCGAACGCCGCGGACATCAACTTCGCGGCCGCGATGGCAGAGCAGTACGGTCGCCACGGCATCCGCGTGAACACGGTGAACCCCGGCCCCGTGAACACCGACCGCTGGGACGGGCTCGAGAAGCGGTTCGCGCTCGATCGCGGCATCGACCAGTCCGATGCGCGAAGGATCGTGCTCGGGACGCTGCCGCTCGGTCGGATCTGCGAGCCCGAGGAGGTCGCGAGCGTCGTCGTGTTCCTCGCCTCGCCGCAGGCGAGCTACGTGAACGGCACGCACGTGCTGATCGACGGTGCCCAGCTGAAGGGGCTGCTCGATGCCGGCCTGCACTCGTGACCCGCTGACGCCCGCCGGGTCGGAGGCGGCACGATGACCGACCTGATCGACGTCCACTCGCACGACTACCCGGACTCGTACCTGGACGCGTGTAAGCGCGAGGACAGCGGGTTCACGCACTACTACCGTGACGACGGGCGCCTGATCGTGCTCCAGGACGGCGGCGTCGCGCTCGCCGCGCCGCAGCCGCTGCCGCCGCCCGAGCACCGCATCGGCATGATGGATGAGGCCGGTGTCGCGGTGCAGGTGCTGTCGATCTCGGCGCCGAACGTCTACCGGTTCCCGGCGTCGATCCGGATCCCGCTCACGCGGGAGGTGAACGACGAGTTCGCCGATCGCGTGGAGGGTTCGGGCGGGCGGCTCCGGATGCTAGCGAGCCTGCCGCTGCCCGACGTCGACGAGGCCCTCGCGGAGCTCGACCGCGCGCTCGGCCTGCCGGGCGTCGTCGGTATCGTCCTGTGCTCGAACCTCGACGGCATGACGCTCGACGACGAGCGACTCGGGCCCCTGTACGAGGAACTGTCACGTCGGGAGACGACCGTGTTCGTCCACGGCAACGTTCCATGCAGCACGGAGGGGCTCCGCGAGTACGCGATGGCGCTCGCGATGGGGTTCATGGCCGACCCGCTCTTCGCGATCGGCCGCCTCGTCTACTCCGGCACGATCGACCGGTACCCCGGGATCGACTGGATCTTCACGCACCTGGGGGGGACGGTACCGTTCGTGCTGCCCCGGTACGACAACTACTACAAGCAGTTCCCGGAGTGCCGGGAGAAGATCACGCGGCCGCCGTCGGAGATCATCCGGGAGCTCTACTTCGACACGTGCACGATGCACCCGCCAGCGCTCCGGTGCGCGGTCGACACGCTCGGCGCGGACCGCCTCGTCTTCGGGTCCGACTACCCGCACGTGCCGGGCGGGATCGACCGGTTCGTCACGATCTTGAACTCGATCGGGCTCTCCGAGGACGAGGTCTCGATGATCGGGCGGGCGACGGCCGCCCGCCTGCTCGGGATCCTGGAGGCGGCGTGAGCGTCGTCGTCCGCGGCGGGCGCATCGTCACCGCGTCCGCGGACTTCGTGGGCGACGTCCTCATCGACGGGGAGACGATCGCCGCGATCGGGTCGTTCCCCGACATCGACGCACAGGTCATCAACGCGAGCGGCAAGCTCGTGCTGCCCGGCGGCGTCGACCCGCACACGCACCTCGACGCGCCGCTGAAGGGGACGATGACGGCGGACGACTTCGAGTCGGGGACGATCGCCGCTGCGATCGGCGGGACGACCAGCATCATCGACTTCCCGGTGCAGGACAAGGGGCAGGACCCCCGCGTCTCCCACGAGGAGTGGGCCGGCCGCGCCGAGGGCAAGGCCGTCGTGGACTGGGGCCTCCACCAGGTGATCGTCGATCTGCCCGATGAGTACTTCCCGGCCCTGGACGACCTGATCGCGAACGGCTCGCCGAGCTTCAAGATGTTCATGGCCTATCCGGGCGCCCGGATGGTCGACGACGCGACGATCTTCAAGGCGATGCGGCGAACGGCCGACAACGGCGGCTTCGTCCTGATGCACTGCGAGAACGGCCCCGTGATCGACCTCCTCGAGAAGGAGGCGCTCGCCGCGGGGCACACCGGTCCCGAGTACAACGGCGTGACGCGCCCCCCGATCACCGAATCGGAGGCGACCGCCCGTGCCATCGCGCTCGCCGAGCTCGCCGGCGTCCCCGTCTACGTCGTTCACCTCGCCGCGGCGCAGGCGCTCGCCGCCGTCGCGGACGCTCGCGAACGCGGGCTGCCCGTCTACGCGGAGACGTGCCCGCACTACCTCCTGCTCACCGAGGAGGTGCTGAAAGAGCCCGACTTCGGGGGCGCGAAGTACGTGATGTGCCCGCCGCTGCGGACCCCGTGGCACCAGGAGCGCCTGTGGCAGGGGCTGCGGACGAACGACCTCCAGGTCGTCTCGACCGATCACACGCCGTTCCGGTTCGCGGACCAGAAACAGCTCGGGCGCGACAACTTCCCGAAGATCCCGAACGGCGTCCCCGGCATCGAGTGGCGGACGACGCTCCTGTACCACTTCGGCGTGCGCGAGGGGAGGATCGGGCTCAACCGGTTCGTCGAGCTGATCTCGACGACGCCGGCGAAGCTGTTCGGCTGCTACCCGCGCAAGGGCGAGATCGCGCCGGGCTCCGACGCCGACCTCGTGATCTTCGATCCCGAGCGCGAGACGACGTTGACCGCGGCATCCCAAGCCACGAAGAGCGACTACAACCCGTACGAGGGGTGGACCGTCCGCGGTGTCGTCGATACCGTGCTCCTGCGCGGGCAGGTCATCGTGGACGGCGGCCGGTTCGTCGGCAGGAAGGGGCAGGGGCGGTTCTTGCGCCGAGGGGCGTCCAGCGCGCTGGCCTGACGGCTCGCGACGCGTCGGGACGAGGAGGACGAGATGGCAGACGCCGGCAGCGGGCTCTCGCTCCCGCCGGAGCGTGTGGACCCGGAGAAGACCAGGTTCCTCGTGATCGACGTGCAGAACGACTTCTGTGCGCAAGGCGGGTGGTTCGACGAGTACGCGAACGACCTCACGCTGATCCACGAGGCTGTGGACCGGCTCGTGGCGTTCATCGACGTCGCGCGGCGGGCCGGGGTCCCGCCGATCTTCGTCCGGGCGATCTACGATCGGATCTACCTGTCGCCGCCGATGCTCGAGCGGCACGCGCGGACCGGGCTCGGGATCGACCACTGCCGCGAGGGAACGTGGGGCGCCGAGTTCTTCCGCGTGCAGCCGCTCGAGGGTGAGCTCGTCTTCACGAAGCACCGCTACAGCGCGTTCAAGGACACGGAGCTGAACGCCTACCTGCGGGCGCAGCGGGTCGAGAACCTGATCCTCGCGGGCATCACGTCGAACGTCTGCGTGGAGTCGACGGCCCGCGACGCGTACATGTTCGACTACCACGTCGTGTTCCTGAGCGACGCCTCCGCGACCTACCAGGCTGAGGCCCACGAGGCGACGCTCGCGAACATCCGTCGCGCGTTCGGCATCGTCGCGAGCACCGGCGAGGTCGCCGACGCGTGGCGATCCACGGGCGCACTGCCGGCGGCGCCCGGTCCCGCCCGAGCGGTCGGATGATCGGACAGCGACGGACTGGGTTCGCGGCCGTGCGTCAGGCGAGCGGCGGGAGCCACACGTCGACGACCGCCGGGCATCCCTCGCGCTCGACGGCTGTCCGCGCCTCGCGCAGGGTGGGGACGAGGTCGGCGCGCTCGTCCACGCGCGCGCCGAAGCCGCCCGCGGCCCGCGCCTGCGCGGCGAAGTCCGGCGGCGGGTCGAACGTCCCGCCCGAGTAGTCGTTCGCGCGGACGGCCGAGCCGTTCGGGTAGTCCTCCCGAAGACGGGTCGTGCCCGTGCGGTAGCCGCGGTTGTTCGCGACGACGGTCAGGATGGGGACGTCGTACCGTCCCTGCGCCCACAGCAGGATGCTCGGCGATCCGAACTGGTATGCCCCGTCGCCGACGAGGGAGGCAACGAACCGGCCGCGGTCGGCGAACCGCACTCCCATCCCGGCGGCGACCGACCATCCAAGGCTCGAGCCGCCGGACTCGAAAAGCGTGTCGGGCAGGGTCCGGGGGATGCGCCAGGTGTCGGTCATCTCCCACGTGAGGACGTCGTCGGGCTCGAGCGCCTGCGCCATCGCGCTGCCGAGCGCGTCCTCGTCGATCGGCCCGGTGCTGGGCGCGGCCGTGTCCCGCTCGGCGATCCGTCGTCCGGCGAGCGCCTCGAACGACGCCCAGCGCTCCCGGATCCGCTCAGCGTGCGACCCCGTCCGCAGCGAGCGCATCCGCTCGACCAGCACCGTGAGGAAGTCCGTGGGGTCCGCCGTGATCCGGACGTCGCTCGGGAACTCGTAGAGCGGGACCGTGATCGCCGCCGGGTCGTTCCCCACGGTGGCGATCCACGCGTCGGGCGAGGGACGTTCGCGCGCGGGGATCCATGGCACGAGGTGCTCGAGGACGACGATCGCATCGACGCGCGAGAGCGGCACGATCCCGTCGTCGCGCGGCGTCTGCGCCGACGTGAACGTGCCGCCGGCCCACGAGCTCGGATGGTCGTCGGAAAGGTTCATCCGATGCCGCGTCGCGCGGACCGCGATCGCGAAGTCTCGCGCGAGCTCGTCGAGCGCGTCGATCGCTCGGGGATCGCGACCGACGCGGTCGGTGATGACGAGCGGGTGGTCGGCGTCGAGCAAGCGGCGCGCGATCTCGTCCACCGCGTCGTCGGGCCCGGCCCCGACCCGCGGGACGCCGAGTCGGTCGACCGTGGTCATGCCAGCGTCGCCGCCGAGGGGGACGTGACCGACCTCCTTCGGCAGGATCAGGTACGCCGGGCCCTGCGGCGGCGTCGTCGCCACCTGGAGGGCCCTCGCGGTCACCAGTGCGGGATCGTCGTACGTCGACAGCTTGTAGTCCCACTTCATGAACTGCCGCGCGATCTCGCCCTGGTCCCACCGCTGCTGCTTCCAGAACACGGGGATCGTCCGGCGCTCGACGGTCGTACCCGGGTAGCCGGTGATCACGAGGACGGGGTACTGCCCGACCATCGCGTTGTGCAGGGCGCCCCCCATGTGGAGGAGCCCGACGTCCACGTGCGCCGCGACCGCGGCCGGAGCGCGCCGGATCATCGCCTCGCCCATCGCGATCGAGATCGCGACGTGCTCGTGGACCATCTGCATGATCCGCGGCGAGGGTAGTCCATGCTCCTTTGCCCGGGCGGCCGCCTCCTGGAACGACACGAGGTCGTTGCCGCTCACGAACCAGAGGTGCTCGATCCCGGCGAGCTTCGCGACCGCGAGGATGGCCTGGGCCGGCTCGGCGCCGGCGAGGTCGACGCTCCCTGTCGAGCCCTCCGACGCGCTCACCTTGGTCTCGACGTCCGTCGGGGCCTCTCGCGCTCGGTCATAGGTACGACCATATATGCTCGGCTCGGCGCCCGCGCGGTGCGGGACGGGACGAGAGGCACGCCCTGGCGACCTACCTCCAGCATCTGGGGTTCGCGATCACGGCCGACCCCGACGACGCGGTCCACCGCGACGCCGCGGTCGTGATCGACGAGGATCGGATCGTCGACGTGGGGCCGACCCCGGAGGTCCTCGAACGTCGCCCGCCGACGCCCGCCGACGAGATCGTCGAGGGCTCGGATCTCGGCATCTGCCCCGGGTTCGTCGATACCCACGTGCACCTGTCGGAGACGCTCTCGAGGGCGAGCTTCCCCGACTTCCTCGACACGCGCGCCTGGGTCTTCCAGTGGGTCATGCCGTACTACGGCGAGCTCACGGCCGAGGACGAGCGCGTGGCCGTCCTCGTCGCGGCGACCGAGATGCTGCGCTCTGGGACGACGTGCTTCCTCGATATGGGGGCCTTGAACGACCCGCGCGACACCGTGCCGGTCCTCGCGGAGGTCGGGATCCGCGGCGTCACCGGGCGCCACGCGGCAGACGTGAGGCCGGACCCTTGGCCCGAGGGCTGGTCGCCGCGGATGGTCGATCACCACTTCTTCCCGAGCGCGGCCGCGGCGCTCGCGGAGCTCGAGGCGTGCGTCCGGGAGCTCGACGGCGCCGCCGACGGGCGGATCCGATGCTGGGTCAACATCCAGGGGAAGGAACCGTGCAGCGCCGAGCTCCACGTCGGCGCGCGGGAGCTCTCCGAGCGGCTCGGCGTCGGGACGACCTATCACATCGCGTCGACGACGAAGGAGGCCGACCTGATCGAGCGCAAGTACGGCGCGCGACCGGTGGCGCGGATGGAGAGCCTCGGCGCGCTCGGGCCGAACCTCGTGCTCGCGCATGCGGTCGCCCTGAACGACGAGGAGGTCTCGATCCTCGCCCGGCGTGGGGTGAGTGTGGCGTTCTGTCCGGGCACGTCGCTGAAGCTCGGGAAGGGGGCGACGGCGATCGGTCGCTACCCGGAGCTGCTCGACGCAGGCGTCACGGTCGGCCTGGGGACCGACGGCGTCTCGGCCTCGGGCAACCTGAACATGATGCGCCAGCTGCACCTCGCCGCGGGTCTGTTCAAGGACGCGCGCATGGACGCCACGCTCGTAGGCGCGCGCCGCGCGCTGCGCATGGCAACGATCGACGGCGCGCGAGCGCTCGGGATGGACCATGAGATCGGCTCGCTCGAGCCGGGCAAGAAGGCCGACCTCATCGTATTCGACCTGTCGCACCACGAGTGGGTCCCGTACCAGGACCCCGTCCAGGCGCTCGTGTGGTCGGCCACGCCGGCGAGCATCCGCGAGACGTGGGTGGACGGACGGCGCGTCTACGCGGAGGGGACGGTGACCACGGTCGGGGACGAGGCGGCGCTGCGGGCTGAGGCGACTCAGCGTGCGAGGGCACTCCTGCGCCGTGCCGGGTTGCGCGACGCGGACGTCCCGATCACCACGACGGCCTACGAGTGAGCGGGCGGCCCTCAGCCCGCCGGTGCGCGTTGCATCCCGAGGTCGACCTTCAGGACGTCCGACAGGAGCGCGTTGGTCGCCTCGATGTGATCGCGCATCGCACGGTACGAGGTCTCCGGGTCGCGGTCGGCGATCGCGTCGACGATCCGGTGGTGCTGCACCTCGGAGTGATCCTGCTCGCCGCGTAGGCCCCGCGCCGAGGATAGGTACGCGAGGAGCTCGTGCAGCCGCATCTGCTCCTCGAGCACGAGGTCGAGCAGCCGAGCGGAGCGGGCCGTGTGGGCGATAGCGATGTGCAGCGTAGAGTCGGCCTGGCGCAGCTCGGCCGCCGGGACGCGTTCGGCGCGTTCGGCGAGCCACCGGAGGTTCTCGATCGCTTCGTCGGTGGCGCGGAGAGCCGCGAGCTCGGCGGCCTTCGGCTCGACCGCCGCGCGCATGTCGAACAGCTCGGGGATCAGCGGCCCCATCTCCCGGGCGATCCGCTGGATGTCCGTCCTCGTCGGCTGGCGGATCCGGCGCTGCACGATGAACGTCCCGCCGGACCGGCCCCGGCTGGTCTTCAGGTACCCCTGCTGCTGGAGCGCGCGGATCCCCTCGCGGAGCGTCGTCCGGCTCACGCCGAGCCGTTCGACGAGCTCGCGCTCCGGCGGCAGGCGGGCGCCTGACTTCAGGGCGCCGAGCTTGATCGCCTGCGCGAGCCGCTGGACGGCCACCTCATAGGCGCTGTGCCAATGCGCTTGCCGGAAGAAGACGTCTTCCAGAAGGGCTTCGACGTGCGGCGGGAGGAGCTCGCTATCTCGATCGTTCATCGCCGGATCCCAGCGCGATTGATGGGCCAGCATACCCCGGGCATCATCGCGCTCCGTGCAGGCCTGGGCGATTCACAGGCCCGCCTGCGGCGAGATCCCGTACGCCGCGATCGCTCGATCGACGGCCGCCCGGGGCAGCGTTCCGGCGCGCTCCAGGGCAGCGAGCGCGGCGACCGCGATGTGCTCCGCGTCCACCTCGAACCGCCGCCGCAGGGCCTCCCGCGTGTCCGAGCGGCCGAACCCGTCCGTCCCGAGCGACGTGAAGCTCGCCGGCACCCATCGTGCGATCAGGTCGGGGACCGCCTTCATCGAGTCGCTCGCGGCGATCACCGGGCCCTCCGCCTCGGCGAGCCGTCGGGTCACGTACGGCTCCGGCCCGGCCCCGGTCAGGCGGACGGCGCGTTCGCACGCGAGCGCGTCCCTCCGCAGCTCGTGGTACGAGGGAGCGCTCCAGACGTCGGCCGCGACGCCGTGGTCCGCGAGCAGGACCTGCGCGCGGAGCACCTCGCGCATGATCGGGCCGGAGCCGAGGAGCTTCACGCGGTGGCCGTCGCTGGACGCGCCGCGGAAGCGGTAGAGGCCGCGGACGATCTCGTCCTCGACGCCCTCCGGCATCGCTGGCATCGGCGACGGCTCG
The DNA here is from genome assembly GCA_035286545.1 of Actinomycetota bacterium. Lineage (GTDB taxonomy): Bacteria > Actinomycetota > UBA4738 > UBA4738 > HRBIN12 > DASSJM01. The sequence goes on from DATEDE010000072.1 coordinate 33,045, forward strand.
TTCGACAGCGTGAGGTAGAAGAAGACGTCCTCGCCGCCCTCGACCATCCGCTGGAGCCCCTCGCGAACGATGACGGCGATCTCGAACGCGAACGCGGGATCGAACCAGACGCACGCCGGATTCGTCTCCGCGAGCAGCAACGAGTGGCCGTCCTGGTGCTGCAGGCCCTCGCCGTTCAGCGTCGTGCGTCCGTGCGTCGCGCCGAGCAGGAAGCCGCGAACGCACCCGTCGCCGCACTGCCAGATCAGGTCGCCGATCCGCTGGAACCCGAAGATCGAGTAGAAGAAGTAGAAGGGGATCATGTGCTCGCCGTGTGTCGCGTAGGTCGTCCCAGCAGCTGCGAACGAGCTGATCGATCCCGTCTCGGTGATCCCCTCCTCGAGGATCCGTCCGCGGGGATCCTCGCGGTACCAGAGCACGTGATCCGCGTCGACCGGTCGGTAGCGCTGCCCGAGGCTCGAGTAGATCCCGTACCGGCTGAACAGCGATTCCATGCCGAACGTGCGTGCCTCGTCCGGGACGATCGGCACGACGCGCTCGCCGAACCCGTCGGCATCCATGAGCCGTCGGAGGAGCCGAACCATCGCCGTCGTCGTCGCGACGGGCTGGTCGGTCCCCACGAGGAACTCCTCGAACGCGGATCGGGCCGGGACCGCGAGCGGCTTCGCGGCCGCCCGCCGATCCGGGACGAACCCGCCGAGCGCCCGGCGTCGCTCGAGTGCGTACGCGACCTCGGGGCTGTCCGGCGCGGGGCGGTAGAAGGGAGGGATGCCGTCCTCGAGCTGCTCGTCGGTGATGGGGACCCGGAGCCGGTCCCGCAGCTCGAGGAGCCCCTCGGGCGTGAACCGCTTGACCTGGTGGGTGCTGTTGCGGCCCTCGATCGCGTCACCGAGGCCCCACCCCTTGCTCGTCTGCGCGAGGACCACGGTCGGCCGGTCCTTCTCCGCGATCGCGGCCGCGTACGCCGCGTACACCTTGCGGGGGTCGTGGCCCCCGCGCCCGAGCGCGTCCAGGCGGCCGGGGTCGGCCGCGGCTAGCGCCTCGAGGCGCGGGATGCCGGCGAACAGCTCGTCGCGCAGGTAGGCGGCGCCCTCGGTCGTGTGGCGCTGGAGGTCGCCGTCGAGGACCGTGTTCAGGCGATCGACGAGCGCACCGTCGGCATCGCCGTCGAGCAGATCATCCCAGTGCCGGTCCCAGAGCACCTTGACGACGCGCCATCCGGCGCCCAGGAAGAGTGCCTCGAGCTCCGGAACGATCTTGCCGTTGCCGCGGACGGGGCCGTCGAGGCGCTGGAGGTTGCAGTTCACCACGAAGACGAGGTTGTCGAGCCCCTCCCGAGCAGCGAGCGTGAGCCCGCCGATCGCCTCGGGCTCGTCCATCTCGCCGTCGCCGATGAACGCCCACACGCGGCGATCCGACGGTTCCACGATCCGGCGCGCCTCGAGGTACCGGTTGAAGCGCGCCCGACCGATCGCGTTCACGGGACCGAGTCCCATCGAGGCCGTGGGGAACTCCCAGAACTCGGGCATCAGCCGCGGGTGGATGTACGAGGGGATGCCGGCGCCTCCCGCCTCACGCCGGTAGCCCTCGAGCTGCCGGATGTCGAGGCGGCCCTCGAGGTACGCGCGGGCGTAGATGCCGGGCGCGGCGGCCGACTGGAAGTACACGTGGTCGCCGCCGCTCGGGCTCTCGCGGCCGCGGAGGACGTGGTTGAACGCGACCTCGTAAAGGACCGCGGTGGACGCGTAGGTCGACAGGTGCCCGCCGAGCCCCGCGCCTCCCGCGTTCGCGCGGACGACGAGCGCGGAGGCGTTCCACCGGTTGAGGTCGAGGATGCGTCGCTCGAGCGCCTCGTCGCCGGGGTAGGCGGGTTCCTCGGACGCGGGGAGCGAGTTCACGTAGCCAGACACGAGCAGCCCGCGGCCGAAGCCGTCATCGCGGACCTCGCTCAGCAGGGCGCCGACGAGAGCCGCTGCCTGGTCGGGCGACCGGCGCCGGACGTCACGGAGCGCCTCGACCCACTCGGCGATCTCCTCGGGATCGTCGCCGTGCGGGGGAACGGGAGCGGCCAGCCGCAGCCGAGGGTCGTCGGCCGGTCCCGGCGCGCTATTCATTCATGGGTCGGACCATAGGCGCTTCATCGTACCCCGGCCGGCACCCGGCCGGGAACGGCCGTTTCCCGCTCAGAGGTCTGCGCGCGGGCCGGCTTCGCCCGGCGGCTGGATCGGCGCGAACGGGACGCCCTGCCCGCCCTCGGGGCCGACCTCCAGTCGATCCTCGACCTCGAGGACCCCTGGGATGTGGCGGATCACGTCGAGCAGGACGTCGCGCTGGGCGCTGAAGTCGAGGCTGCCGCGGAGGACGACGCGTCCCTCGTGGACCTCGGCGTCGATCGATCGCAGGTCGGTGGTGAGGACCTTCGAGGCGACGGAGCGCACCTGCTCGGCTATCTGCTCGTCCGTCCGGATGAACGCGCTCAGCAGGTCGACGCGGCTGACGATGCCCACGAGGAGCCCGTCCTCGCCGACGACCGGCAGGCGCTTCACCCCAGCATCGCGGAGCTTGCGGATCGCTTCCCAGATCGACTGGTCGGGGCGCACCGTGACGACCGGCGTCGTCATGATCGCCTCGGCGTCGTGGCCGCGCTTCAGTGCGTCCTCGGTCCGGCCAGGATGGAGGAACCAGTCGAGCGCCCGCGTGCGTCGCCGGTCGTGCGAGCCCTCGCGCAGAAGATCGGCCTCGGACACGATCCCGACGAGCCGCCCGTCGTCGTCCACCACGGGGATCCCGCTCACGTGGTGCTTCGCCATCTTCCCGACGAGCTCCTGGAACCCGGTCCCCGGCGTCACGGTCACGACCGAACTCGT
>DATEDE010000073.1:0-3218 GCA_035286545.1 Actinomycetota bacterium
GGAAGAACTCGGCTCCGGCGGGCGCACCGGCGAGCTCCTCGGCCTCCAATCCGGGCGCGAGCGACGAGATCCGACGCGCACCGCGCCTCGTCACCCGGTAGGAAGGCGAGCCGTCTCCTTGCCCAGGCCCGAACGGTGAGCCGAGAGCGTCCAAGGCCCTGGCCAAGGTCTCGACGGAAAGACCCGCCCGGCCTCGTTCCGCCTGGGAGAGCGCGCTCGGGCTGATGCCTATCCGACGGGCGAGCTCCGCCTGGGAGAGCCCGCGGGCGATGCGGCTTGATCGGAGGACGTCGCCGAGCCGCTCCCTGGTCCCCGGCAGCTCTACGCGGGAGATACGCACACGCCCGTCCTCGAAGAGGAAGCTGGCCCGGCGTCCCGAAACCTGAGGCGGACGGCCCTGCGCCTTCACTACCTTGATGGCGTGTCCTTGGTCGGTGGCCGCGACGTCCAAGACGACCTGGGTCACGTGGGTCAACCGGGACAGGAATGCGGCATCGTGCGCGGTCCGTTCGAGCAACCAGTACGCGACCGTGCGGAGGTCGTACAGGCGGGGACAGGACCGGTGGAACACAGATAGGGCCGTGGCCGGGTCCCAGAGTTCCTGCATCCCGGTGAGGCTGTCGAACACGTACGAGGTCCCTTGCCCCAGATCGCGCTCTATCGACTCCAGTTCCGCCTGTACCGCACGGGGATCGGCTGTGGCGATCTTATGAACCCGAACCTCTCGCGCGCGCCGTGAGCGGTAGAAGCGCCGGAAGGTCTCCTCTCCTCGGCCCAGGCCTTCCGTGAAGCAATCCACGAGCAGGAACCGCTCGGGCTCCCACACATCCCCGAACCGATCGAGCACCTCGGGCGGAGAAACGTTCACGCTCACGTACACCAGGCCCCGGGCACGGCGCGACGCCCGGATGAAGGCGGCGATGAACGGGTCCAGACTCGTGTCCTCGCCGGCCTCCCAAACCACGTTGTCGCCGACGCGGAGGCCCCCGAGCAGATCGTCGAGTGGTCGGAACCCGGTGCTCGGCCGCGCCATCCGGCCAGACTATAGAGGTGCGACCTGGCCGGTCGGGGTCCGGGAACCGCCAGCCCGCGGGCCTACCGGGGGCCGATCCTTCCGCGGACCAGGCTTCGCGTGTCTTCGAACCCGAGTGCCTTCAGCTTGGTCGCCGCCACCAGGAAGAGGACCGCGATGGTCGTGGCCGCATCCAGAACGCCCCCGTCTGGGGGCAACGGCACATCGAACGCGGCGGCCGCCGCGGACAGCCCCTCCGATCCGGCGATCACAGAGCCGTCGGATCGATCCGCGACTCGGGCCAGCAGCTCCGTCAGGTCGATAGTGCGCCGGAGCCACTCGTTCGCCGCGCCGCCGAGGACCGCCTCGAGATCTGCGGCGGTGCGGGCGGCGCGCCACGCCAGGACGTACCGGCGTTCGAGGGACATGGCAAGCGCAGCCGGGTCCTCGCCGCATATGGCACCGACGAGGGATGCCCTCCCATGCTCGACGGGCACGAGGCCGTAGAGGGGAACGCCCTCGGGTCGGTCGGGGCTCTCGCGGATCCCGAAACACACCGCGACGAAGCCCACGTCCCTCCACGGGAGCCTTCGGGTGCGCCGAGGCGGAGGCTCGGGTAGGTACCTCGCCACTCGACGCATCGCAACCTTGCTCATCACCATGCCGACGGACCCCTCCCTACTTGCCGGATGCGACAGCAACGGCCTGGGTCGGTGACCCGCCAGACTGGGCATCCCCAGACCGCGGACGAACCCGGATCCATCCCTCAGGCCGCCGCCCGGTCTCCGGCGCGGTTCGACGCTTCCACGCTAGGCGCAGGCACCGGCGCCCTCCGCCGGGCGAGCACCTCACCGACCGCCCGTCGGGCGATCCTGAACAGCACGTCGTCGAGCTCGCGGCACAGCCCGCCCGCCCAGGCTTCGTCGCGTCCCAGGATGTACTCGATCCCTCGGGGACCCCTAACCCGCCAACCCGCCTCGGTCGGCACGTAAGCGACGTGCCAGGTCCCGGCCTCTGATCCGCGCTCGACCTCGACATGGACGTGGAGACCATGCGTCCCGTCGTTCCCGATGGTTGCGTACATGGATGCCCTCACCCCCTCGATCGTGTAGTGGATGATACTCCGGCACTTCATGTTTGTACACGATTATGAAGTGCCCGCGCCACCGGATGTGGCGTTCCGGATCCGCCTGCTCCGCGCGGTCCATCGTGCCGCCCGGCCGTCGGGGCTCGTCGCCAACCGTGCTCCCACGGGCAACCGATGCATCAGCTATCGTCCGGCGGAACGATGAGTCCCGGCCCGCCGCAACCAGAGCTGGATCAGGCGCTCGCGGCCTCCGGTTCCGGACGGGCGACCGGGGTGCTCCGTCTCGGGGAGATGCCGGGTGGCCACTCGATCGACGTCCCTTTCACCGTGCTCCGAGGGCACGAGCCAGGATCGGTCGTGTGGATCATGGCCGCGCGCGACGGCGACGAGGTGCACGCGACACTGGTCGCGATGGATCTCCAGCGTCGCCTCGAGCCGTCCGCGCTGCGGGGAACCTTGATCGTGATGCCGATCGGCAACGTGCCCGGCTTCGGCGTCTTGAGCCGCGAGCATCCGCTCGGTCAGACGTACCTCGAGCGCGAGATGGACGAGCGGTTCTTCGAGATCCTCTCGGCTCACGGAGGCTCGTTCATCGATCTGCATTCCGCGGGCGTCCCCTCGGATACGGTCGACTGGACCCTCTACGTCGAGGGGGACGAGACCGCGATCGCGATGGCCCGCGCGTACGGCTCCCCCTTCGTGTACGCCCACCGCATGGGTGCCGGCGAAGGGCTCGATGCCGGGCTTCTCGACGGGGCGCTGTTCGCTCGGCTGTCGCGCGCCGGGATCCCATCGATCCTGATCGAGGCGGGTGGCGGACTTCCCCCTTCGCCGGAGACGGTGGGGCGAGCCGTGTCCGGGGTCGAGAACGTCTTGCATGCACTCGCGTCGATCCCCGGAGAACCCGAGCCGACCCGGGAGCCGGAGGTGCTCCGCGGGTTCAGGATCGTCGCACCCATGCGGGGCGGGCTGCTCGAGGAAGTTTCGCGGCTCGGGGACCGCGTCGAGCCCGGGCAGGTCCTGGGGCGCATCATCGACCCCTACGGCGATCTCGTGGAGGAGATCCTCGCGCCCGTCGGAGGTGTCGTGCTGACTGTGCCGGCGAACCCGGCGGTAGGC
>DATEDE010000074.1:0-3102 GCA_035286545.1 Actinomycetota bacterium
CTCGTGAACGGCGTGACGATGTGGGACGTCGGGGTCGAGAAGCAGATCCAGATCAAGGGACCCGACGCGTTCGACCTCACGAACACGATCGTGCCCCGCGACCTGCACAAGTGCGCGGTGGACGAGTGCAAGTACGTCTTCATCACGGCGCCCGACGGCGGGATCTTGAACGACCCGATCCTGCTCCGCGTCGAGGAGGACGAGTTCTGGCTCTCTCTGGCCGACTCCGACGTGAACCTGTACGCGCTCGGGATCGCGGCCGCGAAGGGGATGGACGTCACGGTGCAGGAGATCGACGTCGCGCCCGTGCAGATCCAGGGCCCGGACGCGAAGAAGGTCCTGACCGAGCTGTTCGGCGACCGAGTCCTCGAGGTTCCCTACTACGGCCTCATGAAGGGCGAGCTCGAAGGCATGCAGGTCGTCGTCTCGCGCACCGGCTACACCGGTGAGGTCGGCTACGAGATCTACCTGCGGGACGCGTCGCAGCACGGGGTCAAGCTGTGGGACACCGTTCTCGAGGCGGGCAAGCCGCACGGCCTCGAGGTCATCGGCCCGTGCCACATCCGGCGCATCGAGGGAGGCATCCTCGCCTTCGGCGCGGACATGTGGTACGAGAACAACCCTTTCGAGGTCGGGTACCACTACACGTGGATGGTCGATCTCGAGCAGGAGGCCGACTTCATGGGCAAGGCGGCGCTCGCGAAGATCAAGGCCGAGGGCGTGAAGCAGAAGCTCGTCGGCGTCGACATCGAGGGCGAACCGCTCGGGAGCTACATCGACAACGAGATGCTGGACTTCTTCCCGGCCTCGGTCGGCGGTTCCGTCGTCGGGCGCGTGACGTCGGCCTGTTACTCGCCGAGGCTCGAACGGAACATCGGGTTCGCGATGCTGCCGATCGAGCACACGGAACTCGGGACGACGCTCGAGGTCGAGACGCTCGTGTCGGGGAGGGTCGGAGCGACCGTCGTCCAGATGCCGCACTGGGACCCGAACAAGGACATCCCCAAGCAGTAGGGCTGAGCCCCTGGCGTTGGACGACCCCCGGCCTCTTCAGTCAAGGGCGTAGCGAAGAACGGCTTGGCGGAGCCCGTACGAGGCGATCCTGTTCTGATCGAGGGGATACGCCAAGTCTTGCCGCGGGTTGGACTTGGGAGACGCCTACACCTCAGCGTCCGCCTTCGTGACCTCGGCGACGTCGGCGCCGAGGAACGCGACGAGACCCTCGCCGCGCAGGTGGAGGTTGATCCCGTGGCCGCCGCCGCCGATCGCGACCTCCTCGAGGCCCAGGATGGCCGGGTCCGCGATCACGGGCCAGGCAGTCGTCGCTCCGAACGGCGTGATCGTGCCGCGCTCGTAGCCCGTTGCTGCCTTCGCCTCCTCCGCGTCGGGAAGCGAGAGCCGGCTCACGCCGAGGTGCGCCCGGAGTTTCGGCCAGTCGATCTGCCGGCCGCCGGGGACGAGCACGAACATGTAGTCGTCCTGTCCGCGGCGAACGACGATCGTGCGCAGGAGCTGGCCGAGCTCGATGCCCTGGAACGTCGCGCTCTCCTCGGCCGAGCGCGCGCGTTCGGTCCGCACCACCTCGAAGACGAGGTCGGAGCCCTCGAGGGCTCGGAGCGCGGGCGTGTCCGTATCCATCGAGCGGCGAGCCTACCGGTCCGAGAGGCGGTCGAGCCAGGAGGCGAGCGTCTCGAACCGCGAGTGCAGCTGGACCTGGTGATCGCCGGCGACTATGTGGTGCTCCGCGCTCGGCAGCAGCGCCCGCCAGTGTTCGTGGGCGCCCAAGCGCACCGTGCGGTCATCGAGCGCGTGTTCGATGAGGATGGGAAGCCGGCCGTCGAGCGCCCGCACCATCTCCATCTCCTGTGCGATCGCCGGGTCGTAGAGCGCCGAGCGCATCGTGCGCGCCCGGCTGCGCAGGGTCTGGCGCGCGTAGTCGACCGCGACCGCGGGAGGATAGCCCCGCACGACGCCCACCGGCACGGCGAGCGCGCGCACGGCAGCCGCCAAGATCGGCAACGCGATCTTGGCCGCGGGCGGCGGCTTGGGTTCTTGAACCCAGACCTCGTGCTCGTCGGGCGAGGGATACGGCGCGGACATCGCGCACAGCCCGCGGACCCGCTCAGGATGTCGGGACGCCCAGAGCGCCGCGAACAGCCCGCCCAGTGAGTGGCCCGCCACCGCGGTCGGCCGGTCCAGCTCCATCTCCTCCGCTACCGCATCAAGGTCGTCGAGGTGCATGCCTCGGTCGTACGCGACGTCCGGCTTGTCCGAGGTTCCGAACCCCGCGAGGTCCGGAGCTACGACGTGGAACCGGGACGAGACGCGCGCGGCAAGCCGGTCGAAGTAGCGGCCCGATCCGCCGAGGCCGTGGATGATCAGCAGGGGCTCGCCCGTGCCGGCTTCCCATACCCGCATGCGGCCCCAGGGGCGTTCGATGCGGCGACCGGAGAGGGCGATCACCGCGCCTCAGGCCACGCCCTCGTCGTAGGCCTGGACGAGCTCACGATGGGCGGTCATGCGCCAGCTCTCGGCGATGAGCTCCCGCATCTCCTGCGGGTCCACGTTGGAGATGACGACGCCCACCCATCCGCTCGGGCCCACGTAGGGCGGGACGAAGAAGGTGTCCGGGAACATCGCGACGAGCGCGCGCTGCTCGTCGAACGTGCTCTTCACCCAGGCGTGGCGCTCCTCCTCCGAGAACATGGTGAAGATCCTCGAACCCACCCGGAACGTGGCGGTGCCCCAGGTCTCTCGTTCCTCGGCCTCGGGCAACGAGAGCGCGAACCGCCGGATCGTGTCCGCCCGCACCTCCGCCCCCTTCTTCCGTGGACGACCCTCGGCTTGACCGGGATCAGCCCAGAACCCTAGCGTGCGGCCCGTCGAGAGGGTTGCGGCATGGGAGAGGAGAACGCCGAGGGCCTGCGGTCGGTGAACCGTGCGCTCCGGGCGCTCGAGCTTATCGCCGAGGCGGGGGAGCTCGGCGTGACCGAGCTCGGACGTCGGCTCGGCGTGCACAAGGCGACGGCGTCTCGGCTGGCGGCCACGCTGGCGCGCCACGGCCTGATCGAGCGCGACCCCGTGAACGACCGCTACCGGCTC
>DATEDE010000075.1:0-7230 GCA_035286545.1 Actinomycetota bacterium
CAGTCGATCTGCCAGCACGCCGACCCCGAGCAGGGCGACGAGGCCGACGCGGTCCTGTTCTCGATGGTCGCCGAGCTCGAATCCGGCCGGATGTGGGTCGCAGCGGGGCCGCCGTGCCGGACCGAGTACGAGGAAGTTGACCTCACGGGCATCCTCTAGGACCTGCCCGGGCGCTCCGACCCGCGGTCACCCCGAGGCTGGACCTTCCGTACCTACCCCGTCCCCGCGCGTCCGTGCTATACAAAGCGCGCCCGACCGAGGGTCCGGCTCGGTGCCGCTGCGCGTGTGCGCGGGGTCGCGAGAGCCACGGGCGTGAGCGCGCCCGTAAGCCCCTATGGGGGGTCATTAAGCACAAGGAGGGGCGATGGCACGGAGCACGAAGATCCGGCTCGGGGCGGCGCTTACGCTCGCCGCGATGATCGCGACGGTCGCGCTGGTGCAGACCGCGTTCGCGCAGGAGACGGGCAGCGAGACCGGGGGCACGGGCGAGAAGGTGAGCTTCACCTGGGCCGACACCTCCGATCCCACGTCCCTGAACCCGATGACCGGCTATACCGCCACCGACTTCTACTTCTGGACGCCCAGCTACCACATGCTGCTCGACTACGACATCGACTTCGCGGTCGAGGAGCCTGATCCGGCGTGGGACGGGTTCGACTCGGGTCTGGCCACAAACATCGAGTACACGGACGACCTGCTGCACTTCACTTACACGATCCGGGACGACCTGGTCTGGTCCGACGGTGAGCCGCTCACCGCCGAGGACGTCGCGTTCACGATGAACCTGTACAAGTTCAACCACGCCTACCTCGCGGCGGGGTACCTGAAGCAGATCGACGGCGAGGTCCGAGTGGTCGACGAGACCACGATCGAGTTCGACACGAAGACCCCGGGCGCCCTCTACACGGGTGAGAACCCGTACATGTACTTCTACATCGTCCCCAAGCACGTGTACGAGGACCTCGAGAAGCCCAAGCAGTTCGAGAACGTGCCGAGCGTGGGCAGCGGTCCTTTCGTGATCGATGAGTACGAGGTCGGCGAGTTCGTCCGCATGGTCCGCAACCCGGAGTGGCCGGGACCGGAGCCGTACATCGACGAGATCGTGTACCGGATCTACAAGAACGACGACGCGCTCGCGACGGCGCTGACGACCGGCGAGGTCGACTTCGCCTACCTCGACACGGCCAACATCTTCAACCGCCTCGGCACCCAGCCCAACATCGAGACGATGGCCGGCACGATCCCCTCGTTCATCGAGATCGGGTTCAACTCGGGCTCGGCCTACCAGGAGGCGGACGACTACTTCACCCCGCACGGCGACGGGCATCCGGCGCTCACGGACAAGACCGTCCGCGTCGCGCTGCGCATGGCGATCAGCAGCGAGGAGCTCGTGGACAAGGTGTTGCTCGGGTACGGCACCCCCGGCGACACGATCATCCCGCCCATCTCGGTCCCGGGGGCGCGATGGGAGCCGCCCGAGGAGGAGCGGATCCCCTTCGACCTCGAGGGTGCCGCGCAGATGCTCGAGGACGCCGGCTACGTCGACACCGACGGCGACGGGGTCCGTGAGATGCCGGAGGGCTCTCTCGAGCCGGGCCGGCCGCTCGAGTTCCGGTACCACGTCCGATCGACCGACCAATCCTCCGTGGACGCCGCACCGTTCGTGTCTGAGTGGCTCGCCGACATCGGGATCGGGACCGAGGTGATCGCGGTCACAGGTGGGCGGTTGGGCGACATCATCAACGCGGGCGAGTACGACATCTTCTCGTGGGGCTGGTACCCGGACCCCGACCCGTCCACCCAGCTGTCGTACTTCACGTGCGATGAGCGCCCACCGGACGGCCAGGCCTACGGCAACAACGACCCGTACTACTGCAACCCGGCGTACGACGAGCTCTACCTCCAGCAGCTTTCGGAGCCCGATCCGGAGAAGCGGTGGGAGATCGTCCACGAGATGCAGCGGATCTTCTACGAGGACGCGCCGTACGCGGTCCAGTGGTACGACCCGGTGTTCTCGGCGTGGCGGTCCGACCGCTGGGAGGGGTTCGTCGTCCAGCCGCAGCCCGAGGGTGACCCGCTCGAGGGTTGGAGCGGGCCCGGCGAGGTCTGGTGGTCGATCCGCCCGATCGGGGCCGGCGGCGGGGCCGCTTCGGAGACCAAGGGGATCCCGCCCGCGATCTGGGCCGTGGTGGCCGGTGTCATCGTGATCCTCGCGGCGGTCTTCATCGGGCGGCGACGCAAGACGGCGGACGAGGACGTGTAGGCTCGGGACGACTACGGGAGACGTTCGGACGACAGGGTGGGAACGCGTCGGTACATCTTGGGCAAGGTGGCCCAGGCGTTCCTCACCCTGGCGTTCGTCATGGTCTTCAACTTCTTCCTGTTCCGGATCATCCCGGGTGACCCGGCGGCGCTCCTGCTCCGCGGGACGAGCGCCTTCAACCCCGACAACCTAGCCGAGGTGCGGGCGGAGCTCGGTCTGGACAAGCCGCTCCCCCAGCAGTTCCTGACCTACGTCAAGAACACCGTCACGCTGACCTTCGGGCAGTCGTTCTTCCTGCGCGGTCAGGAGGTGAAAGAGGTCATCGCCGGTCGGATCTGGCCGACGATCCTGCTGGTCGGCACGTCCACGATCGCCTCGGCAGCGATCGGGCTCATCATCGGCATCTACGGCGGGTGGAGGCACGGGAGCCGGTTCGACGTCGGTTCTCAGGGGTTCACCCTGTTCGTCTACGCGATGCCCGAGTTCTGGTTCGGCATCTTGGTACTGATGGCGTTCGCCGGCGGGGTCGGCCCGTTCCCGGCGATCTTCCCGGCGGGTGGCTACGACACGATCGGCGCGGACCTCACCGGCTTCGCGCACGTCGCGGACGTCTTGAACCACCTCGCCCTGCCGTGGTTCGTCCTCACGGTGGCCTACCTCGGCGAGTACGCGCTGATCATGCGCAACTCGCTGATCGACGTGATGAACGACGACTACGTGATGACCGCGCGCGCCAAGGGCGTGCGCGAGAAGCAGATCCTGTGGCGCCACGTCGTGCCCAACGCGATGCTGCCCACGTTCACCCTGGTCCTGCTGTCGCTCGGGTTCATCTTCGGCGGCGCGATCACGATCGAGTACGTCTTCTCCTACCCGGGGCTGGGCCTGCTCACCGTCCAGGCGATCGACACGAAGGACTTCCCGTTGTTGCAGGGACTGTTCCTGTTGTTCTCGGCGGCGGTGATCGTCGCGAACCTCGTCGCCGACATCTCCTACTCGTACCTCGATCCCCGCGTGAGGGCCGGCTGATGCGCCCGCCCGAGGCACGGCCGACCTACGAGGGAGGCCCGGTGAGCGGGACCGAGCTCGAGCCGGGCCCGCCGCCGGAGGTGCCGCGGAACCCGCGGGCGATCGCGTGGACGCGGCGCCGGCTCTCGGCCGCGCGCGTCTGGAAGACGTACCGCAAGAACAAGCTCGGGATGCTGGGCCTGTACGTCCTGATCTTCTTCGCGTTGGTCGCGATCTTCGCGCCGCTCCTCGCCGACGAGCAGGGGCTCCATGCCACCTGCCCGTGCAACGGGGAGCCCTTCTCTCCGCCCTCGGCCGAGTTCCCGCTTGGGACCGACAACTTCGGCCGATCCGTGCTGACACTCACGATCTGGGGATCGCGGATCTCGCTCGCCGTCGGCCTGCTCGCGACCGCGATCTCGATGCTGATCGGGTCGTTCATCGGCATCGTGGCCGGGTACCGAGGCCGCACCACCGAGTCGGTCCTGATGCGCCTGACCGACTGGTTCCTCGTGATCCCGTTCCTGCCGCTCGCGATCGTCCTGGCCTCGGTGCTCGGGCGCTCCCTCGGCGTCATCGTCCTGGTGATCGGCGTGACGTCGTGGCCGGGGACGGCCCGGATCGTCCGCGCGCAGGTGCTCTCGGTGAAGACGCGCCCCTACGTCGAGCGCTCTCGGGCGCTGGGCGCCAGCGGCTGGCACCTCAACACACGCCACATCCTGCCGAACGTGGGACCGCTGATCTTCGCGAACACGATCCTGACCGTGGCGATCGCGATCCTGTCCGAGAGCACGCTCGCGTTCCTCGGCCTGGGGGACCCTCTGTCGATCTCGTGGGGCACGATCTTGGACTTCGCCTTCAGCGCCGGCGCGGCGTACGCGGGGCAGTGGTGGTGGATCGTGCCGCCGGGGCTCGCGATCGTGTTCGTGGTGCTGGCGTTCACCCTGTGCGGCTTCGCCCTCGACGAGATCCTCAACCCGAAGCTGAGGGAGCGATGAGCGTCCTGTCCGTGCGGGATCTCGAGGTCATCTACCAGACCCAGGCCGGGCCGATCCCGGCCGTCCGCGGCGTCGACCTCGACCTCGACAAGGGCGAGGTGCTCGGCCTGGCCGGCGAATCCGGATGCGGCAAGTCGACCATCGTCAACGCCATCCTGCGCCTGCTCCCCGCCGGGACCACGGTGACCGGAGAGGTCCGGCTGAACGGCGAGGACGTGCTCGGGATGAGGCCCGGCCGGATGCGCGCGGTCCGCTGGACCGAGGCTTCGGTCGTGTTCCAGGGCGCGATGCACGCGCTGAACCCCGTGCAGCGGATCGGCGACCAGCTCGCGGAGCCGATCATCATCCACGGCCAGGCCGGCGAGCGGGAGGCGATGGTCCGCGTCGGCGCGCTGCTCGAGCAGGTCGGCCTGCCGCCGCGACGGCTCAAGGACTACCCGCACGAGCTCTCGGGCGGCCAGAAGCAGCGCGTGATGATCGCGATGGCGCTCGCCTGCAACCCATCGCTGATCATCGCCGACGAGCCGACGACCGCGCTCGACGTGATGGTCCAGGCCCAGGTGCTCCGGCTGCTGAACGACCTCCAGCGCGAGCTCGGACTGGCGATGCTGTTCATCACGCACGATCTCTCGGTCCTGGTCGAGGTCTGCGACCGGCTGGCGATCATGTACGCGGGCAGGATCGTGGAGGAGGGGCCGTCGCAGGAGGTGTTCTACCACCCCGCGCACCCGTACACCGAGGCACTCGCCGCCGCGTTCCCAGCGATCGGCGACGCGCGGTTCCGCCGCAAACCCTCGGGGCTCGGCGGCGACCCGCCCCAGCCCGACGCCGTGCCCTCCGGGTGCTCGTTCCACCCGCGCTGCCCGGTCGCGTTCGAGCCGTGTCCGGACACCGTTCCCGAGCTGTACCCGGCGGGCGACGACCGCCGTGCGGCGTGCCTGCTCATGCGCCAACAGGCGGAGGTGAGCTCGTGAGCGAACCCACGGTCGCCACCGCGAAGCGGACGGACATGCCGGTCCTGGAGGTTCGGGACCTCCACGTGTCCTTCCAGGGGCGGGTCGGGATCGGCGCCGGCCTCGCCGGCAAGAAGGCGACCGTCGCCCGCGCCGTCGACGGGGTCGACCTGAAGCTGCACCAGGGCGAGGTGCTCGCCCTAGCCGGCGAGTCCGGCTGCGGGAAGACGACGCTCGCCCGGACGATCATGGGGCTCGAGCGCCCCCAGCAGGGCGAGATCGTCTTCGAAGGCACGCCGCTCGGAACCAGCACGAGGCTCCTGCGCGAGTACCGTCGGCGCGTCCAGATGGTGTTCCAGGACCCAACAGCCGCGCTGAATCCGCGACAGACGATCTACGAGTCGATCGCCGAGTCGCTGCGGATCCACGGGATCACCGAGCAGGACGGGATGTCCGAGGAGAAGCTGGTGGCGCGCGCGCTCTCGCGTTCGGGCCTCCGACCTCCCGAGCGCTTCTACCTCCTCTACCCGCACGAGCTCTCCGGCGGCCAGCGCCAGCGCGTGGTGATCGCCGGCTGCCTCGTGCTTGAGCCCGAGATCATCGTGGCGGACGAGCCGGTCTCCAGCCTGGACGCCTCGGTCCGCGGCGAGATCCTCAAGCTGCTTCTCGGCCTGCGCGACGACTTCGGCATCGCGATGCTCGTGGTCACGCATGACCTAGGGCTCGCGTGGACGATCGCGGACCGGGTGGCCGTGATGTACCTTGGCCGCATCGTGGAAGTCGGACCCGCCGAGGACGTGCTGACCCGCCCCCTGCACCCCTACACGCAGGCGCTGCTCGAGGTGGTGCCCGAGGTCGGCGGCCTGTCCCGGCCTTTCCTGACCGGCGACGCGCCTGACCCGACCCAGATCCCGGAGGGCTGCCGCTTCCACCCGCGCTGCCCCGAGGTCGTCTCCGGCGGCGCGGCCAGGCTCGGCATCGAGGACCGGTGCCGCGGGGAAGACCTCGGGCTGGTCGAGCTTCGGCCTGGGCACTTCGCCGCGTGTCACCTCGCCCAGCGGATCCTGCTCGAGGGCGCCGTCCCGGTCTCGCCCCCGCCCGACGGCCCCTAACCCCCGGTCACAGCCCGCCGCGGCCGGGCACGCCCGGCCCGTGCCAGACTCGCTTCCATGGCGCTCGAGGTCCCCTGTCCCCACTGCGGCCCGCGCCCGTTCACCGAGTTCGCGTTCGGCGGCGAGGAGCGGCCGGTGGAGGCCGCCGACGCAGAGGCCGACTTCGCCCGGGTCTACCTCTCGGCGAACGAGGAGGGCCCAAGGCGGGAGCGGTGGTTCCACGCGCTCGGCTGTCGGACGTGGTTCTCAGTGGCGCGCGACACCACGACGAACGGGATCGGCCGAGCATGAGCTCGCTCGTGTTCGAGGGACGCGAGGTGCCCGTCCTGGAGGAGGACACCGTCGCCTCGTCGCTGTACCGGGCAGGCGTCCGCACCTTCACCCGCTCCCTGAAGTACCACCGCCGTCGCTCGCTCTACTGCGGCACCGGCGAGTGCCCGAACTGCCTCGTCACGGTGGACGGGGTCCCGGCCGTTCGCTCCTGTGTCACGCCCGCGCGCGAAGGGATGCGTGTCGAACGCGCCCACGGCTGGCCCTCGACAGAACGCGACCTGCTGCACGTCACCGACTCGCTCCACCGGCTGATGCCGGTGGGCTTCTACTACAAGACGTTCATCCGCCCGCGCTTCGCGTGGTCGCTCGCGGAACGGGTGATCCGCCGCGCGACCGGCCTGGGGCGCCTGCCCGAGGAGGGGGCCCTCGGGACGCCGACGGCACGACATCTGCGGACCGAGGTCCTCATCGTGGGCGCCGGGGCGGCCGGCCTCGGCGCCGCGCTCGATGCCGCGCGCGCGGGCGAACGCGTCGTCGTCTGTGACGAGGCCCCCATCGGCTCACGACTCGCTCCGGGTCCGACCCTGGATCGCGTCCGTGCGCTAGAGGCCGAGGTGCGCGCGCTC
>DATEDE010000076.1:0-2952 GCA_035286545.1 Actinomycetota bacterium
GGGACCGTCCGAACGTCTCACCCTCCACCAGGTAGCAGACCGAGTACCTGGAGGGCACGTACCTCCGGAACTCCGGGTCCTCCCAGGCAGTGGCAGGGAGCCACGAAGCCAGGTCCTCGAGCCGCGCGTCGAGCCGCTCGAGCGCGCGCACCTGGTCCGGCGTCGGGGTCGTCGCGACCGAGTCGGCGCCCTTGTCGAAGCCCGCGTCGCCCCAGGCAAGGTGGATCGTCTGGTCGCCGTCGAGAACCTCGATGCCGCCGTAGTGAAGGCTTCCGAGGTTGTCGACGAACTCGCGGTTTTGGTCGAAGAGCCCGGTCGAGAGGGCCTCGGCGATGACGAGGTCGACACCCTCGGGCGTGAGGCGTTGCTCGATCAGCCCGGTGGAGCCCCTGTACTCGCCCCCGGGGGGGTAACCGAGCCGCTGCCAGATCACCCGTCCGTCGGCGTACAGATCGAGGGAGAACCTCCCGAAGTCTCCATCGGTGTGCCCGAACCCGATGCTGAGGACGAGCTCGCCGTGCTCGGGGCTGCTCGGCGTCGCCCCCTCGGGGGGCAGGCCCAGCAGGCCCGCGCCGATCGGGTGGGGGGGACCCGTCTGTCCCGTCGGTCCCGTCGGGTCGGTGGCGGCCGGGGTGAGGGCGCGGTCGAACGGCCCGCCGGTCGTCACGATCCAGACCGACGCCACGAAGACCGCCAGCCCGACGACGCCGGCCGCGATGCGCTGGTTCCGGCGCTTGCGATCGCGTCGGCGCACGAACCCCTCGAACGGGGTCTCGGGCGCCTCGAACAGCGGCGCGAGCCGCTCCAACACGTCGAACCGGTCATCGCTCATGCGGGATCGACCACCTCATGCTTCATCCGGGCGCGTGCGCGCGTGGTGAGGGAGCGGACCGAGGAGGCGCGGATCCCGAGCATCCGGCCGGCCTCCTCGGCCGAGTAGTCCAAGATCGAAGTGAGCAGGACCGCGGCCCGCTGCTTGGGGTCGAGCCCGCGGAGCAGTCGGACGACCTCGTCCTTGGTCTCGATGTCGGCCAGGTCGTCGGTCGCCGCGGGCGCGAGGAGGAGGTCGCGCCGAAGGCCGAGCGAGGCTCGCCGGTACCGGCTGCGGAACACGTTCATCGAGACCCGGAACAGGTATCCGGTCGGGTCCTCGAGCCTGCCGACGCGGTCCCAGCGCTCGAAGACGCGGAGGAACGAGTCCTGGGCGATCTCCTCGGCCTCGTGGCGGTTCCCGGTCACCAGGCAGAGCGCCGTGAACAGGCGTCGGAAGGTGGCCTCGTAGAACTCCTCGAAGCTCGGCGCCGTCTCGCCCACGTCGGCCTCCTCGGCCCGTTCCGCGGGCACGGTTCGCAGGGTCGTTTCCATCGTGCGCCTTGAACGCTCGAGAGGCGAGCAGCGCTGCAGGGCGTCCCAGCCAGGTGGCGATATCCGATGGGATATACCGCCCGGGCCATGACGCTCTCGGCGCGGCTGATCAAGGAGGCGCGGGCGGCGGCCGGTCTCACCCACGCCGAGCTCGCCCGGCCGCTGCGCCGGGTCGTCCCCGGCGATCGGCTGGTGGTCAGGGTCGTCCCCGTCGCGCGGAGCACCCGCTCGAGCGTGGAGACGTTAGGGACCTTGTGGCCCGCTTCGTACGCGGCGATGGTGGGCTGGGACGTGCCGGCGCGCTCGGCCACTTCTTCGGAGATCGGTTCGATGTCGGTCAGGTCTCCCTATGCGGCGTCGGCGTTACACCTCGGCCCTCCACCTCGTCGAAGAGGCCGGACCTCTCGGCCCGGCCTCATCGGTCCCGATGGTCGGGGGCGGTGCCTACATCGCCTCGATGACCTCGTACACCGTTACGGAGCCGCCGCCCTCCAAGACGGGCGAGCCCTTCGCGATGTCGGTCGCCGTCTCGAGCGAGGCAGAGGAGACGATCGTATAGCCGGTGTGCTGCGGGCCCGGCGCGCCGTCCTTGATGGACCCGTCCGCGCCTACCGTCTTGGCCGAGGGTCCGAAGGGGTTCCCGCCGTCCTTCAGGCCGGCGCCGATCGTCCCGTACCAGCCCTCCCAGGCCTTCATGACCTGGGCCTGCTCCTCCTCGGTCTCCGGCATCTTGCCGCCGGTGTAGAGCAGCACGAAGTCCGCCATGTCCTCCTCCTTCCCGGCCCCCTGGGCCGTGATCGTCCGACACCCTCACGACGAACGGGCCGGCTCGCTTTCGACAGATCGAGCCGCGTACCATCGTGCACCGCGGGCCATCCGCCCGAAGAGCTGGCTCGTCTGGCCGGGACCTCGCACGAGCGGGTCCTGCGGATGACCGAGCTCGGGATCCTCTCGCCGGGGCCCCGTTCCTCAGGCCCAGATGTCTCCGAGCGTGAACCCTTCGGGGAAGGGGTCGGTCTCGTCGAGCACGTACTCGGCTGACCCAGTGATCCAGGCCTGACCGCTGAGGGTGGGTACTACCGCCGGAAAGTCACCTACGGTCGTCTCCTCGACCAGCCGGCCGACGAACCGGGTGCCGAGGATCCCCTCGTGCACGAAATCCGCGTCCATGCCGAGTTCACCCTTCGCGTGCAGGACCGCCATGGCGGCACACGTCCCGGTCCCGCAAGGGGAGCGGTCGATCGCGCCCGTCCAAGTCTCGGGGCGGCTCCAGTCGAGCGTTCCGGTCGAGACGACGACGGCGTTCTTCCGGCCGGTCTCCAGATCGCGAGCGGGCTCCCACAGCTGGGAGATCGTGATGCCCTGGATCGCCGGGTTCTCGGGATGCGCGACGGGGAGCTGTTCGCGGGCCGCGGCCTTGATCATCTCCCCGATGCGGGCGATGCTGCGCCCTTCCTCAGGTCTTACACGCACCCCGACCTGCCTCGCGTCCGCGATGACGTAGAACATGCCGCCCCAGGCGACGTCCACGGTGAGCCGCCCGAGTTCGGGCACGTCCACCGTCGCGTCCAGGTGAACGGCGAAGGC
>DATEDE010000077.1:0-8184 GCA_035286545.1 Actinomycetota bacterium
GTCTGGACGGCACGATCCTCTTCGCGGACGAACGCGCCCTCGTGGGTGAGCGGTACGCCGCGCCATCGGGGATCGACCTCGGCGATGCGTCGTCAGGGGTGACCCGCAGCGTCGTGGACGCTGGTCGGTTCCGGACCTTCACGTGGGTGGGGATCCGCAACGCCCCCGATCTCGTGGCGGTAGAGGTCGCTCGCCCGTACGATCCGATCGTCGCGGAGTCCGAGCGCCTGTGGCAGCCCTGGGTCGTTCGAGCCCTCGCGGCGGCGGCGCTGTTCGGGCTGCTCGCGGCCGCCAGCGCGATGGGGGCCGCGGTCACCGAGCGACGCCGTGCGAGCCGCAAGGAGGCAGAGGAGGCCGCTGCGCAGCCCCCGCGGTCACGGTGGACCCCCGACCTCCCCGAGTACATGCGGCTCGGCTACCGGCAGGAGGTGGAGGAGCGTCGCCGCCTGGAGGAGGAGCAACTCCGCGCCGCCCTGAAGGCCGCGGCCACGCGGCCGACCCCGGACGCCGTGACGCTCCCGGACGCACCGACGATCCCGGACGCACCGCAGGAGCACGAGGACCTGGCGGCGCGACTGCGTCGGATCGCGCGCGAACGCGAGCGGGAAGAGGACGCGGTCGGGACGCCGGCCTGAACGCCCCGAGATCGTCGGGATCAGCCGACCGGACGAAGGGACGCCAGCGTCCCCGATCCCTGACCGCGCGACCAGCCTCGCAATCCCGAGTCAGAGACCGCTTCGGCGGCCGCACGCAGTGGCGTCTCGCGGGTGTGCCCGTCAGGGCATCCGGAAACCGAAGGCCGAAGGCCTATGTCGAGCCCAGGAGGTGGTCAAGACGGACGTTCAAGGGAAGTCCGTCCCGGCGACACGGATCCGGTGGGCGCTGTCAAGATCCGGTGGGCTGACAAGATCCGGTGGGCAGATCCGGTGGGCGCTGAGGGACTCGAACCCCCGACCTCTTCCTTGTAAGGGAAGCGCTCTCCCAGCTGAGCTAAGCGCCCGTCCATGCGGGCTCGATCTCGTCGCCGCGGACGTGGCCGCAGGCTCGGCACACGACCTGGCCGAGCATCGCGGACAGCCTCGTGGCGCCGCACGACTCGCACCGGTCGAGCTGGATCGCCCAGTCCGGGCGTTCCTCCTGGCAGCGGGGGCAGATCAGGACCTGGCTCCCGCCGGAGGTCGCTCGGACCCACGGCCGCTCGCGCTTGTCCGGGTCGTACGTGCGACGGCCGCACAGGAAGCACGTCGGGGCGTGCTCCAGGATGACCGGCTCCTCGGTCGAGCTCACGAGGGCCAAGGATAGCCACCCTACGCGCGGTTCAACCCGCGGTCTCGAACGCCTGGCCGTCGCGGTAGACCTCGGTCCCCCCGGCGTGTCGGACCATCGCCCCGCCCGCCCCGTGGACCGTCCACCGCTGCCCGTCCCCCAGGATCGCGGTTCGCTCCTCGAGACCCACGAACCAGGAGCCCTTCGGGATCCTCGACATCACGAACGAACGAAGGCCGGGGATCACCTTCACTTTGTCCCAGTGCACTCCGAACGAAACGTGTGGGACGAGCCCGAGGCCGAACACCCATCCGGCCTTCACGCCCGGATCGCGGCGCTGCTCGCGCGTCTGGCTGGCCACGAGCGCGCCCGCGCTGCATCCCGCGTACACCGCTCCCCCGTCGAGCGCTCGCCCGAGCGCGCCCCAAGTTCGCGTCCCGTGGATCACCTGCGCCAGGTGTTGCGGCTTGCCGCCGGAGAAGAAGACCATCGAGGCGCCCTCGAGCTCGGCGGCGAGGTCCTCGCGCTCGGCGTCCTCGCGCGTCTTGACCGGGACCACGCGCGCGTTCAGGCCCATCGCCTCGTAGTGCTCGAGGCTCATCCGGCCCCAGCGCTCGAACACCTCGTCGCCCTCGGCCGAGCTCGCGGTGGGAAGCACCGCGACGTGGCCGCCCGAGCCATCGAGGGCGGTGCGCTCCACGGACTCGGACCAGGGCTCGAACTCGCCCGAGCCCATGAGCAGGAAGGTGCGGTTCTGCGACATCGGTCGAGGGTACCTAGGATTACCCCAGGAGGAGGTGGACCGATGGATGAGCCGGTGGCGGAGCGCGGGGTCCTGAAGACGGTCGAGGCCGCGGGTGATGTGCGCGTCGAGCGCGCGCTCGTCGGGGTGATCAGCGCGAGGGACGTCTCGCTGGACAGGGCGGCGTCCGGGCCGGTCGCGGCCTCGGGCACGGTGACGATCACCAACGGCGGGTGCGGGCCGGTGATGTCGGGTGGAGACGTCTCGATCACGAACGGCGGGTGCGGGCCGGTCGTCGCACGGGGTGACGTCACGATCCACAACGGCGGGACGCAGAGCATCCTCGCGGCCGGTGGCGCGACCGTCGGAAGCGGCGCGTTCGTCGGCCTGGTGGCCTCGCCGAAGATCACCGTCCAGGAGGGCGCGAAGGTGCTCGTGGGGACCCCGGGCGCGTTCGCGGCAGGTGCGGCCGTCGGGGCGCTCGTGGCCCTGGTGCTGCGGCGCCGGCGCTAGGACTCGGCCTCGGCGAGCCGGCGCGCGAGCACCGGCAGCATGCAGACCGCGACGTGCGGCTCGCGCTCGAGCAGCTCCGCGAACGCGGCGCGCCCAAGCGCGAGGCCCTTCACCGGCGTCGTCGCGCGCACCCGCGCGATCCGGGTGATCCCGTCGGCCAGGAGCGCGAGCTCGCCGACGAACTCGCCGGGTCCGAGCTCGACGGCCCCGCCGGGGAGCTCGACCGTTACGCTCCCATCGGTGATGCAGAACATCCCCGAGCCCGGCTGCCCGTGTTCGATGAGCACGTGCCCCGCCGGCACCTCGAACTCGGAGGCGACGGCGGCCACCCTTTCGAGCTCGTCGTCGTCCAGCTCGGCGAACAGCGGCACGCGCCGCAGACGCTCGGCGGCTCCCTCGCTCACAGACCCGTCCCCTCCTTGCCCATCTCCGCCTCGGTGACCATCGGAACCACCGACGGCTCGGGCATCTTCCCACTCGCCCGGTGGCGCCCGCCCGTGCGGGGCTCGCGCCGACGGGCCCGCCAAGCCGCGACGGTCATCGCGCCGAAGCCCACGACCGCCGCGGCCACCCAAACGACCCCACCGACCCACGGGATCGCGGCCAGGGCTGCCAGGATCGCCCATCCGAACGCGAACGCCAGGACGCGGCCCCGCGGCTCGCGCCACAGCAGCCGCCCGAGCGCGAACGCGCTCCACGCGATCCCGACCGAGTAGAGGAGGAAGAGCGCCCCCAGCAGGCCTAGGCCCAGCGGAAGCCACACCAGCGAGACCACCGCGAGCGCGCCGAGCACCGGCAGGAGCAGGGAACCCGCGACGCCCCAGCCGACGCTCGCCCACGGCGCCGAGCGTGCCGCGCCGGCCACCGCGTCCGCGCCACGGGGCGCGAGCAGCAACAGGACGAAGCCGAGCGCCAGAGCGGAGGCCCACACCGCGACCCAGGGCGCGAACCGCCCCAGCTTCTGGAAAGGTCGGTTCAGTGCGAACGTCACGTCCTCACGGACGTCGCCGTCGACCTTCGCACCCTCCTCCAGCGCGACCTCCTCCCCAGCGATGACGTCCCCGCGCACATGCGAGCTCGACCCGAGCGCGACCGGCCCGCTTACGCTCACGACCGAGCCGCTCACCTGGCCCGTGACCTGGATCCGCCCGTTCAGGACGACGACGTCGCCCCGCACCACGCCTGCCACGAGCACGCGCCCCCTCACTACAACGACCTCCCCCACCTGCTCGCCGCGTCGGACGAGGACATCGCCGGAGAACACGATCTGGTCACGGAGCTCGGTGCCCGAGGAGCCCTCCGCTGAGGCGGTCGCGGGCGCGAACAGGCAGGCGACGAGCAGCGCGAACGGCAGCAGCCGGCGGGCGATGGGCATGCGCGGCATCCTACCGGGCTCCCACGGCGACCTCGGAGCGGGTGGGCGTTCCGAGGTAGGTTGACCCTCGTGAAGCCGCCGTCCACAGCGCCGTGAGCCTGGACCGCTTCTCCCCCGCCGTCCGCGCCTGGTTCGAGGCGACCTTCGAGGCACCCACCGCGGCCCAGTCCCAGGGCTGGCCGGCGATCGCCGGGGGCGAGCACGCGCTGATCCTGGCGCCCACGGGCTCGGGCAAGACGCTCGCGGCCTTCCTGTGGGCGCTCGACCGGCTGATGACCGAGCCGCCGCCGGCAACCGAGCAGCGTTGCCGCGTGCTGTACATCTCGCCGCTGCGCGCGCTCGCGGTGGACGTCGAGAAGAACCTGCGCGCGCCGCTCACCGGGATCGGGCTGGCCGCCGAGCGCCTGGGCGAGCACGTCCACGAGCCGAGGGTCGCTATGCGCACCGGCGACACGCCGGCCACCGAGCGCCGACGGATCCAGACCCGGCCGCCCGACATCCTCATCACCACGCCCGAGTCGCTCTACCTGATGCTCACCTCGCAGGCGCGCGAGGTCCTTCGGAGCGTGCGGTGGGTGATCGTCGACGAGATCCACGCGATGGCGGGGACCAAGCGCGGCGCACACCTCGCGCTCTCGCTCGAGCGGCTCGAGGAGATCGCGCACGAACCGCCGCAGCGGATCGGTCTGTCGGCGACGCAGCGGCCGCTCGAGGAGATCGGGCGGTTCCTAGGCGGGTTCGACGGCGGGTCTCCCCGGCCGGTCACGATCGTGGACGCCGGGCACCGCAAGCCTATGGACGTCGAGGTCGTGGTCCCGGTCGAGGACATGGCCGAGCTCTCGGGCGTCGCCGAGGAGGCTGCGCCGCGCATGCCACGGATGGAGGGCCCGGCCACGCCGGGTCTCGCGGCGCCGCGCGCATCGATCTGGCCGGCGATCCACCCCCGCCTGCTCGAGCTGATCCGCGCGCACCGCTCGACGATCGTGTTCGTGAACGCGCGGCGCCTCGCGGAACGTCTCGCGGCGCGCCTGAACGAGCTCGCGGGCGAGGACCTGGTCGCGGCGCACCACGGCTCGGTCGCGCGCGAACAGCGGCTGCTGGTCGAGGACGCCCTGAAGCGCGGCACGCTCCGGGCGATCGTCGCGACGTCCTCGCTCGAACTCGGGATCGACATGGGCGCCGTGGACCTGGTGATCCAGGTCGAATCGCCGGGCTCGGTCAGCCGCGGGATGCAGCGGATCGGGCGCGCCGGCCACCAGGTCGGCGAGCCGAGCAGCGGGAAGATCTTCCCGAAGTACCGCGGGGACCTGCTCGAGGCGACCGTCGTCGTGCGCAGGATGCTCGAGGGGCTGATCGAGGAGACGCGGTACCCTCGGATCCCGCTGGACGTGCTCGCGCAACAGGTCGTCGCGATGTGCGCGATGGACGAGTGGACGCTCCCGGACCTCGGGCGCGTGGTGCGGCGGGCGGCGAACTACGCCGAGCTCTCGGAAGAGGTGCTTCGGAACGTGCTCGAGATGCTCGCGGGCCGCTACCCCAGCGACGACTTCGCCGAGCTCCGGCCGCGGATCGTGTGGGACCGGCGCTCGGACACGCTCCGGGCGCGCGAGGGCGCCGGGCGCATCGCGATCGCGAGCGGTGGGACGATCCCGGACCGCGGGTTGTTCGGCGTGTTCACGGTGGACGGGCGTCGCGTCGGCGAGCTCGACGAGGAGATGGTGTACGAGAGCCGGCGCGGCGAGGTGTTCGTGCTGGGCGCGTCCTCCTGGCGGATCGAGGACATCACGCTCGACCGCGTGGAGGTCTCGCCGGCTCCCGGCGAGCCGGGCAAGATGCCGTTCTGGCACGGGGACAAGCCGGGGCGCCCGCTCGAGCTCGGACGCGCGATCGGCGCGGTCACGCGCGAGCTCGCCGCCGAGGCTCACGACGCGCAGATCTCGACGCTGCGCGAGGACTTCGGCCTGGACGCGCTCGCGGCCGAGAACCTCGCGGCGTACCTCGAGGACCAGCGCGAGGCGACGGGCGCGATCCCCGACGACCGCACGATCGTCGTCGAGCGCTTCCCGGACGAGCTCGGCGACTGGCGGGTGTGCGTGCTCTCGCCGTTCGGCGCCAAGGTCCACGCGCCGTGGGCGATGGCGATCGAGGCGCGTCTTGCGGAGCGCTTCGGTCTAGACGTCCAGGTGCTGTGGAGCGACGACGGCATCGCCATCCGCCTGCCCGAGTCCGAGGAGCGGATCCCCGTCGAGGACCTGCTGTTCGACCCCGAGGAGATCGAGGAGCTCGTCGTCTCGCGCCTTCCGGCCACCGCCCTGTTCACGTCCGTGTTCCGCGAGGCCGCGGCGCGCGCGCTCCTGCTCCCCCGCAAGCTGCCGGGTCGACGGACGCCGCTCTGGCAGCAGCGCCGGCGCGGCGCCGACCTGCTCGAGGTGGCCGCGCGCCACCCGGACTTCCCGATCCTGCTCGAGGCAACGCGCGAGTGCCTCCGCGACGTGTTCGACGTGCCCGCGCTGAAGGAGGTCCTGGGGGACGTGCGCGCCCGCAGGGTCCGGGTCGTCCCGGTCGACACCGCGCGGTCGTCGCCGTTCGCGCAGAGCCTGCTGTTCCGGTGGGTGTCCATCTATATGTACGAGTACGACGCCCCGCTCGCGGAGCGGCGCGCGGCCGCTCTCGCGCTCGACCGCGACCTGCTGCGCGAGCTCCTGGGCGCCGAGGACCTGCGAGAGCTGATCGACCCCGGGGCACTCGCGGACCTCGAGCTCGAGCTGCAGCACCTGGCCGAGGGCCGCCGGGCCCGGAACCCCGACGACGTGCACGACCTGCTCCGGCGTCTCGGGGACCTGGGCGCCGACGAGGTCCGCGCGCGATCGACCACGGACCCGTCGGCGTGGCTGCACGCGCTCGAGAGCGAGGGGCGGCTGCTCCGCCTCCGCGTCGCCTCGAAGGAGCGGTTCGTCGCGGTCGAGGATGCGGCGCGGTACCGGGACGCGCTCGGCATCGTGCTGCCCAAAGGCGTGCCCGCGGTGTTCGCCGAACCGGTGCCGGCACCGCTCGAGGGGCTGGTCGCCCGCTTCGCGCGCACGCACGGTCCGTTCGTCGTCCGGGATGTGGCGATCCGTCTCGGCGCCACCGAGGAGCGGGTGGCCTCGGCGCTCGCGTCGCTCGACGCTCGAGGGCGGGTCGTCCGGGGCGAGTTCCGTCCGGGCGGGCTCGGGCACGAGTGGTGCGACGCAGACGTGCTGCGCCAGATCCGGCGGCGATCGCTCGCTGCGCTCCGGCACGAGGTCGAGCCGGTGGACGCGGCGGCGCTCGGGCGGTTCCTGCCCGTCTGGCAGGGCGTGACGAAGCCCCGGAGCGGACCGACCGCGCTCCTGGACACGCTCGAACAGCTGCAGGGCGCCGCGATCCACGCCTCGATCCTGGAGTCCGATGTGCTGCCCTCGCGCGTGCGCGCGTATCGGCCGGCCGACCTGGATGCGCTCTGCGCGAGCGGCGACGTGGTGTGGATGGGCGCGGGCGGTGTCGGCGCGGACGACGGCCGGATCGCGCTCGGCTTCCGCGAGCACTTGCGTCTGATCGCGCCCCCGTCCCCCGAGGTCCGCCCCGAGGGCGACGTGCACGACGCCCTCCGCGACCACCTCCGCGCACACGGCGCGTCGTTCTGGCCCGAGCTGCTGGCGGCGGCAGGAGTCGCCGACGAGCGCACGGTGCTCGACGCGCTGTGGGAGCTCGTCTGGGCCGGTGAGGTCACCAACGACACGCTCGCGCCGCTCCGCGCCTACCTGCTCCGCCGGCCGGCGAAGGCCGCGCGCGTCGGCGCGAAGCCGCGCCCCGGGACGCTCCGTCGCGCCGGGCCCCCGGCCGCGGCGGGGCGATGGTCGCTCGTCGTGCCATTGCTGCAACCCGAGCCGACGACGACCGAGTCGGCCCACGCCCGCGCCACCCAGCTGCTCGAACGCCACGGGGTCCTGACGCGAGAGGCCGTGCTCGCCGAGGGCGCGCCGGGCGGGTACGCGGGCGTGTACGGGGTGCTCCGTGCGCTCGAGGAGTCGGGCAAGGCGCGGCGCGGATACTTCGTCGACGGGCTGGGCGCGGCGCAGTTCGCGCTCCCCGGCGCTGTCGACCGACTCCGCGACCTGCGCGAAGCCGACCGCGGACCCGAGGTCGTCGTGCTCGCCGCGGCCGATCCCGCCCAGCCTTACGGCGCCGCGCTCCCCTGGCCCGAGACCGCCGGCCGGCCGGCGCGTGCCGCCGGGGCCTACGTCGTGCTCGGCGATGGGGAGCCGTC
>DATEDE010000078.1:0-8161 GCA_035286545.1 Actinomycetota bacterium
CTCCTTACGAGTGGGGACGACCGACGCTAGGCCTTGGTCTCCCAGAAGATCTTGGCGATCTCGTCGATCGAGTCGAGCAGCCTCTGCCCCTGTTCGGGATCCTGCGACTTCTTGGCCGCGCCGGCCTCCTTCGTTGCCTTCCAGAACAGGTCATGCAGCTGTGGGTGCTTCTCGAGATGCTCCGGCTTGAAGTAATCGGTCCAAAGCACCCACAGGTGCTCTTTGACCAGATCCGCGCGCTGCTCCTTGATCGCGAGCGCGCGCGTCCGGTAGTCCTCCACGGTCTCGCCGGCCGTCTTGATGTTCTCGGCGTCCTGGTACCGGGCCTGAGTCGCCTTCACCGATTCGGCCTCGATGCGCGCCTGCGCCGGATCGTAGACGCCGCACGGCAGATCACAGTGGGCGTGGACGACGCGGCGGGGCGTGAGCCAAGCTTCGAGCATGGGCGGGTCCCCTCCTTCTGACGACGGTGCTCCTGGAACCTACCACCGGGGTCGGAGTTCGCGGAAGCCCGTTGCGCTGGCCGCTGTCCTCGTGGGGGCGACCGCCGTGGCCTGGTGGCGATGGCGTCCGTTCCGTGTCGAGGTCGAAGGAGCGTCGATGCGACCGACGCTCCAGCCGGGGGACTGGGCGATCGCCGTGTCGGCGGCGCGGGTCCGTCCGGGGGACGTGGTACTCATCGAGCATCCGGAGCGTCCCGGCTTCGAGATGGTGAAGCGGGTCGCGGCCGGCCCGGGAGGTCCGGCGCCTGACGGACGGGAGATGGGTACCGGCTTGCTCTGGGTGCAGGGCGACGCATCGGAGCGCTCGACGGACAGCCGGGCGTTCGGACCGATCCGGACCCAGGACGTCCGAGGCCGGGTCGTACTCGTGTGGTGGCCACCATCGCGGTGGCGCCGGCTGTGATCAGCCGAGCTTGATGACCTCGCAGAAGACGAACGAGTCGGCTCCGGTGCCGCCCTGGCAGACGTCGTTCTTCCCCTTGCCACCATCGAGTCGGTCGTTGCCCGCTCCAGCGGAGAGGTCGTCTCGCCCCTTCTGGCCGAACAGCGAGTCGCGTCCATCGCCGCCCTGGAGCTCGTCACCGCCGCCGCGGCCGTTCAAGACGTCGGACCCGTCGCCCCCGTCGAGGGTGTTGATGCCCTCCTCGCCGTTCAGCGTATCGGCCTTGTCGCTTCCGATCACGTTCTCGACATCGATGAGCGTGTCTTCCCCCGCACCCGTCGCGGTGCCCTTCCCGAGGCTTACCTCCACTCCCGCGTCGGACAGCCCGAAGTCGACGGTATCGACGTCGGATCCACCGTCGAGCGTGTCGTTCCCCGCGCCACCGGAGAGCGTGTCCGGGCCATCGCCGCCCCGGAGAACGTTGTCGTCGCCGTCGCCGAGGATCGCGTCCGCGCCCGGCGATCCGGTCAGGTTCTCGATGTCGGTGACCTGATCCACCAGGCCTGCCACATGCTGGATGACGCCGGTGATCAGGTTCGCGTCAAGCAGTTGGGTGGCGGCCGTGTAGTCGACGGTGTCCGACCCGTCGCCGCCGGTGAGCGCATTGCCTCCCGAAGCGCCGATCAACAGGTCGCCCTCGGTGCCGCCCTCCAGGCGAGCCGTGGAGGGTGCGCCGGTTCCCGAACCGCCCGTGACCGAAAGGACGTCGTTGCCCGCGCCGCCACCGACGACGAGCGCCGGCAACCCGACGATGAGCACGTCGGCATCTCCCACGGCCTCGACGGCGTTCAGGTTCAGTCCGGCCGCGCCGGCGACGATGTTGTCGCCCGTGGTCCCTCCCGCGATCCGGACGATGGGCGAGCCTGCCGGCAGGTCGATCGAGAACTCGATCTCCGAGTTCCCGCCGTCACTCTCGGTTGTCAGTCCTGGCGCGAAGTCCCCACCCGACAGGTCGATCACGACGGCCGCCGGGATGCCGGTCGCGTTGACGACGATCGCGTCCGTCGTGGAGACCGTGGCCGCACCGCATGGCACGGCGTCCAGGGTGATCGCCTCGCCGGTACGAGCGATCGTGGCGGTCTCCCCGTTCCCCACGGCCACCGTGACCGTTGCGGTCGGACCGTCGAAGGCACAGGTGGGCACAGCGGCTGCCGGAGCGGCGACGAGGAGCGCCGCCGCCATGACCGCAGCCGCCAGGGCGGTCCCGAGTCTGCGCGGGCGAGCCTGGGCGTGCCTAGGGGTTCGCACGCGGACACGATAGCCCGGCGGGTGCCTGGTTCTGCGCAGGCGAGGCAGGGTTGCGCGAACTCCTACCTCCCGAGTAGTATTTGCACCTGCAAATGATCCGGACACGCTGCCGTGGGCTCGTGGGGGCCATGATCCCCGATCGGTGCTGCTGTCCCGGGGTGCCCAGCGACGGCCAGTAGGCCTCGCGAACCGGCACCGAACCCCCGCCCAACACCCGGATCGATCCCTCAGGAGGCTCCCACCGATGGACGTCATCACCGCCACCGTCGACGCTCGCGGGCAATCCTGCCCCGGACCGCTCGTGTCGCTGCACAAGGCACTCAATGGGGCGGAGCGGGGCGATCTGCTCGAACTCCTCGCGACCGACCCGGGCTCGAAGTCGGACGTCCCGTCCTGGTCGCGGCTCTCGGGGAACGAGCTCCTCGAGGCGGCCGAGGACGACGGCGTCTACCGCTACGTGATCAGGAAGGCCTGAGCGATGCCCGAGCCCGCCGACACTTCCCCCGAGCCCACCGTCGCCCTTCCCGCCGACGCCGAGGCACTTCGCGCATTGGTCGACCAGGCGCTTGCCGAGCGCGAGGAGCAGGGGCTCAACAAGAAGAACAAGATCACGATCGTCGCCTGGGACGGGCACCTCGATCGGATCTGGCCGACGCTGATCCTTTCGACGACAGCCGCCGCCTCCGGGATGGAGGTGAGCGTGTTCTTCACGTTCTGGGGCCTGTTCCCGCTGGTGAAGCCCGAGCGCGCGCGCAAGACGGGCAAGGACTGGATGACCAAGGCGCTCGGGCAGATGAACCCGGGCTCGACCTCCAAGGCGAAGCTCTCGCGGATGAACTTCGCCGGGATGGGTCCCTGGATGCTGGGCAAGGTCGCCGAGGACTACAAGACGCCCCACCCGACCGAGCTGCTCGAACTCGCGCGCGACATGGGCGTGAAACTGATCCCCTGTCAGATGACGATGGATCTCATGGGCATCCAGCGGGATGACCTGATCGACGGTCTGCAGGAGCCGATCGGTGCCGCGACCGCGCTGCTCGAGATGAAGGAAAGCGCGATCCAGCTGTTCATCTGACAGCGTCGGTGCATGCCACGGAAGGACCAAACCGTGGTGCCACTCGGGGCTCGAGCACGCCCGCAGGGCGCCATCACGCGATAGGCGTGGCCGGGGCGGTCCAGCGCTTCCCGCTCCGGCCACGCCGGGTCTCGCTCAGAACCCGAGCTCCACGCGGACCTTGCCCGCGCGATCGAGCTGCGTGTAGATGCCCTCGCCGACCGTTAGCAGGTCGGCACGCAGGTGCTCGACGAGCACCGCGCCCTTGGACATCAGCCACAGGTACTTCTCCTCCTCCATGATCTTGAAGATCTCGGGGGCGGGGCCCTTCAGGATGAAGAAGCCGGTCTCCTCCTCGAGGTCGCTGGTCCTCAGGAAGAAGGGTTCGAAGTACGTGATCGCCTTCTGCTGGACCTTGTCCTCGAAGTACTTCTTCGTCTCCTCGAACAGCTCGATCGCCTGCGCTTCGCGACCGGGTACGAGCTTCCCATAGCGGATGAATAGCCCTACATCCATGGCTCCCTCCGATGTGCCGCTTCCCCGTGGGCCTGAACCCGACCGGCATCTCACCTCCCCCGGCCGGGGGACGTGATCCGACCTGAAGTCTCCGGTTGTTCGCCGCCCGATGGTCAGGGTCGGTCGTCCCTCCGGGTGCGGGACCGGGCAGATCGGCGGAGCCGGGCGCCGATGCGCAGCCGGACGCGGTCGAGCCCGGGGGGGATGCGGTCCCCGGACTCAGCGCCCCCGCAGGGAGAAGTGCATGTAGTCCTTGGTCCCGCTCCAGTTCCCGCCCCACTCCCAGCCGATCTCGGCGAATGACCGGACGACGACATCGCCGGGGTGGATCATGCCGGGCAGTTGCTGTGATCGGTCGAGGTAGGCCTGCGCGGCCGGACGGCGCACCGAGCCGTCGACCGCCACGTACGGGTTCTGGAGCGGGTTCACGTCGATCGCCAGGCCGTACGCGTGCTCGGACCAAGTCCCCGTCGGCGTGAGGTCGGGGTTCAGCGCGGGGCGGCAGTTGAAAGACGCGGTGACGCTCCGCGTCGTCTCGATCGGGCCGTTCGGTCGCCAGCGATGCGCGAGTGCGACGTGCTTCAGCTGGAACCCGGCGTCGAAGAGCCGCGCGAATACCCCTAGCACGTCCTCGGCGACCGAGGCGTTGACCACCATCGGCCCGCGGTGGATCTCTCCGTCCATACCGAGGTAGTTGAACCGGAGCAGGCGCAGATCCTCGAGGCCGATGGGACATCCCGGCTCCCAGGTCCTGCCGGTCATCTCGCGCTCGATCGCCGCCGGGATCCCGGTGACCCGTCCGGCGAATCGTGAACGCGCGGGCTCGGGTGAGGGCGGGGGCAACGGCGTCGCACCCGACGACGACGGCGGTCCTGCCGGAGAAGCAGCGGCTGGCGAACCGGAGGGCGAACTCGGCCCGGATGTCGTCTCTGACGCCGGGGCGGCGGTGCAGGCGGCGGTTAGCGCCAGCGCGAGGGCGAGCCCCCGCGTGCGCATCACGGCAGGTACTGCTCTTCTATCCGGACCACTGCCCCATCTTCGACGGTGACCCAGTACTGGGACAGCGCGCCGAGGTAGACGTCGTCGCCGACAGTAACCTGTTCGCCCGTGTTGATCGCGGTCTCGAACGTCGTCAGGTCCCCAGCGAAGAACTCGTCGCAGCAGTGGTTCCAGTCCAGGAGAGCCAGCTCGAGGCCGGGGGCGAGTGCCAGCGTCCTCAACTTCGGGTTGTCGTTCACGATGAAGTAGTCGTTGGGGACGGGTACCTCGAGGCCGCGCTCGGCTGCTGCCTCGTTGGCTTCCTCGCCGGTGAGGAAGTACGCGAGGTCGAAGACCATCGTCTCGCCCTCTGCGTTCACGCGCTCTACGAACCCGAAGTGCTCGCCGTCCTCGAGCTCGGGCTCCAGCGACCCCGTCGGCACGCCGGTCGAGCCGGTCGGCGTGGTGGTCCCGGTCGGGGCGGTGGGTCCGGTAACCGCCGTCGAGCCTGTGCTTCCCGTCTCGGCGGTGACGCCCCCGGCGTCGTTCCCAGCTTCGGCGCAGGCGGCGAGCAGGAGCATCGAGGCGATCGCGACGGGCAGGAGCCGCTTCATGGCGTGAGTCTGTCACGGACGGGTCCCCTCAGGGCGGTCATGAGACCTCCCGTTCGAGGGTCCAGGTTCCGTCGGGCTCGACCTTCGCGACGTCCAGGACGGTCCCGTCCTGCAAACGGAGGCGGTAGCGCGTGCGCCGCACGCCGTCGGTCTCCTCGAGAGCCCGGCGCTCGACCTCGACCGCCTCCTCGACCCCTCCCCACACGACCGCACGCGGCTCCTCCTCGGCTCGGCCGCCCTCGTAGAAGCGGAGGGTGAGCTCGGGGATCCGACCGATCCACCTCGGCAGGACCGGGCTCCAAAGCACGAACACGAGGCCTACGATGGCGACCGCACCCGCCTCGCCGAACGCCGCGAGCAGCGGGATCGCCAGGAACGAGGCGATGACCCTCGACAGGTTGTAGGCGACGTCGTAGACGGCGAACACCCGACCTCGGTAGCCGTCGGGCACGGCCTCCTGCACCAGCGTGTCGACCGGGATCTTCTTCCACGCGAAGGTGAGACCGACCGCGAAGCTCGCGAGCATCACGCTCCATCCGGTGACGTAGGTGGAGACCGCCAGCAGGACCAGCCCGCCGGCCAGGAAGGCTCCCGCGACGATGCTCTCCTTCGCGAAGCGTTCCTCGAGCTTGCCGACGGTGAGTATCCCTAGGAGCACGCCGAGGCCGCCCGCCCCGATGAGGTTCGAGAACGAACCCACGCCGGCCTCGAACCGGTCGCGGAACACGAACAACGAGAGCACGAGGACGACCCCCTGGCCGATCTGGTCGAGGGTGATGGTCGTGATCGGCCCGAGCGCCCTCGGAGTGTGGACGAGACGCGTAATGCCGTCGCCGAACTCGCGCATGACCCGACGGAGCTCGTCGCGCACGGGGGTTTCCGGGAGATGGTGCGGGACCAACGGTGTAGAGATCCTCGAGGCGATCACCGACGCCACGAGCCACTGCGCACCGGCGAGAGCGATCAGTGGCACGTCGCCGACCAGGTCCGCGATCCAGCCGCCGACGAACACCCCGGCGAGCAGCGCGACGGTCCCCCCCACCACCGACATCGAGTTGGCCATCAGCAGGTCCTCGGTGGGCACCAGGCGCGGGACGATCGTGACCGCGGTCGCCAGGTAGAAGCGGTTGATCGAAAGGACCAGGAGCGCGCCCGCATAGAAGGCGACTGGGGCGGACCCCGGGTCGAACAGCGCGAGCCAGACGAGCGCGGCCCGAAGCACCGGCGCGACGACGAGGATCTTGCGCCTGGACCACCGGTCGATGAAGACGCCCGTGAACGGGCCGATGATCGAGAAGGGGAGCGAGACCAGGAGCGTCGCGATCGCGAACCCCTTCACGGTGTTCTGTTGCTCCGGGTTGAACACGATCGAAGCGACGAGCGCCGCCTGGAACAGCCCGTCCGCCGATTGCGAGACCAGCCGGATCGCGAACAGGCGCCGGAAGTCGGGGCTCCGGAGCGCCTCGCGGGCCCGCTGGCGTGTGGGCTTCACGCGCTGATGGTAGGCGGAGCGGCGACTACTGCAGGCCGGCCGCGTCGAGGTCCCACAGGAGCGAGGCGAGCTCCTCGAGGGTCTGGACCTCGTCGGGGATACGCGCCGCGTATGGCTCGACCATGTCGTAGTCGTGGGCCAGGGTGAGCGCCATCATCCGCCGTGGCCACTCCTTGCCGAGGTCTTCCCATGAGTACGCGTCGAGGGTCCGCCTTAGGAGCTGCTTATCCACGCCGAACGCCTTCGCGTGGATCGCGACGAGGTCGTAGTGCGGGTCGCCCTCGTACGCGTCATTGAAGTCGACGATTCCGGTGGGCTCGTGCGCGCCGCTCGCGCCGTTCAGGAACACGTTGCCGGCGTGGAGGTCGCCGTGCAGGAGCGACGTCCGGCGCTCGTTGGGCTCGAGCAGGTCGTGCGCCGCCCATAGGTAGTCGCGGATCTGCGGCAGGAACCGCTGTGGGAGGGATCCCCACAGCTCGTGGTCCCGATGGCACCTGGCCATGCGCGTCCGGATCAGGTCCGCGTACCCCTCGAACGAGATGTACTCGCCATCGCGGATCGGCGTCTTGTGGAGCTGCCGGAGCGTGGCGCCGACGAAGTTCGCCGCGCGCTCGAGGTCCTCATCCGTAAGCGTGTCGCCTAGGTCCCGCATCGAGCGACCGTGCATCGCGGTCATCACGAGGAACGGCCAGCGCCAGCCGTCGGTGTCCGGGTACAGCGCGCCCTCGGCGAGCAGCTCGGGGATCGGTAGGTCGCGCCCGGCGAGCATCTGGTACGCCTCGCGCTCGGTCTGGAAGCAGTCCTCGCCGAACCAGTCCTCGTAGTGGAGTTTCACCAGGTGATGGCCGCCGACCAGCGCCGCCACATGGGTGGTCGGGAATTGGGTGATCACCTCGCCGTGGTCGGGTAATCCGGCGACCTGCAGGGCGGCTCGCGCGTAAGGTGCCCAGAAGGCCGGGTCCGCCAGGGAACGCTCGTATGCGTCGTCGTCCTGGAACGCGGGCGGCTGCGGGACGTCGGTCACGGACCAGATGCTATCGCCGCAGGGCCGTCGCCCCCCACCATCAGACGCAGAACAGGCAGGAGAACCCACCCGCTCGGATGACCTTGGGGTGCCGGCTCAGGCCTCGGCGTCGGCCGGCGCAGTGTCGAAGAACGCGGTCCAGTCGGCCTCCTTGCTGGCGCCGTTGCCCAGGATGAACTCCTCGACCATCTCGCGGGCCGCCTCGTCGCTGAACTGCACTGGAGGCGACTTCATGAAGTACGCGCTCGGGCCGATCAACGGGCCTGCCACGCCGCGGTCGAGCGCGAGCT
>DATEDE010000079.1:0-6872 GCA_035286545.1 Actinomycetota bacterium
TCTTCGTGAACGAGGCCGAGCTGCGACAGAACGGCCACACGCTCGAGGAGATCGCCGACTGGGTCATGGGGATGACCAAGGCCGATACCGCGCAGCCCGGAGTGATCGTGCCGGCCGAGGAGGCCGACGACCCGGTGTTCCAGGCGGCCTTCCCTTCCCAGATCATGGGCGACCTCGCGTGCCTGCCCGAGGCGCGCTCATGAGGCGGCCGGCGATGCTCCTCGCGCTGGGCTTGCTAGCCGCGTCCTGCACATCCGACGGCGCCGAGCTCTTGCCCAGCTTGACGGGCGGCCCGGGCGGCGAGACCGGGCAGGCCACCGGCGGCGGGCCGGCCGCGGAGCCGGCGCCCGGCGCGCTGGCCAAGGCCGCCTGCGCTATCCCGCACGAGCAGCTCCTGCGCGTGTGGCGCGGGACCGACCCCGAGCGCTCGGGCCAGATCGTGTTCGTCCCCGCCGAGCCGAACTTCGTCGGCTCCAACTTCCCGCACTCGGGGCCGTGGGACTACTTGCAGGACGTGCCGCTGTTCTGGTACGGACCGGGCGTCATCCCGGCGCTCGGGTCCGTGAGCGGTGAGGCGACGGTCGCCGACATCGCGCCGACGCAGGCCAAGCTGCTCGACTTCGACTTCGACGCGCCCGACGGCCGCGCGCTCGACGAGATCCCGCAGCCCGCGGTCCCACCTAGGCTGATCGTGACGCTCGTATGGGACGCCGGCGGCCTCAGCGTGCTCGACGAGTTCCCGAAGGACTGGCCGGAGCTGGCGTCGCTGATCGACGAGGGCGTCTGGTACGAGGACGCGAGCGTGGGCTCGAGCCCATCGATCACGCCCGCGACGCACGCCACGATGGGCACCGGCGCGTTCCCGCTGCACACGGGCCAGACCGACGCCGAGTTCCGCATCGGCGACGAGCTGGTGCGCGCCGGCGCGCTCGGGCCGGTGCTGATGATGGAGCCTACGCTCGGCGACCTGTACGACCGAGCCATGGACAACGAGCCGCTCGTCGGTGCGCTCGCCAGCGTGACATGGCACCTCAACATGGCGAGCCACGGGGCGCTGTGGGGCGGCGGCGACCGCGACATCGCAGTCCTGCGTGTTCCCGCCCAAGCCGACAACGAGGGCGCCGAGGGCACCATCTGGAACCTGCAGGGCAAGAACCTGCCGTTCTTCGAGTTCCCCGGGTACGTGAACGACCTGCCGCCGCTGTCCTCCTACACTGAGGAGATCGACCGCGAGGACGGCGCGCTCGACGGGAAGTGGCGCGATAACTCGATCGAGCAGTACGAGGAGGGCTGGGCGACCCCGGCCCGCATCCCGTACCAGGGCCGGATGGTCGAAGAGGTCATCGCGCGCGAGGGCTTCGGCGACGACGACGTACCGGACCTGCTCTTCGTCAACTTCAAGGCGATCGACCACGTGAGCCACATCTGGAGCGTCAACAGCCCCGAGATGCAGGACACGCTCCGCTGGCAGGACCGGGACCTCGGCCGGTTCGTAGAGTTCCTCGACGAACAGGTCGGTCGCGGCGGATGGGTGATGGTCCTGACCGCCGACCACGGGGCGCAGTTCGACCCGGAGGTCTCCGGCGCGTTCCAGGTGACGCCGGGCCAGCTCGAGGACGACCTGAACGTCGCCTTCCCCTCCGCCACCGACGAGTCGGTGTTCATGGCGGTCCGGACGAGCCAGATCTACGTGGACGAGGACGCGATGCAGGCGAGCGGCTACTCCTTCGAGCAGATCGCGCAGTTCGTCCTCGGGTACACGAAGGCCCAGGGTCACCCCGACGGTCCCGAGGCCGTCGCCGCCGCGGAGCGCGACGACCGGGTCTTCTCGGCGGTCCTCCCGATCCGGCTCCTGGACGGGCTCA
Source organism: Actinomycetota bacterium (assembly GCA_035286545.1). Taxonomy (GTDB): domain Bacteria; phylum Actinomycetota; class UBA4738; order UBA4738; family HRBIN12; genus DASSJM01. Next base: position 1,866 of record DATEDE010000079.1, read on the forward strand.
AGTGCCTGCCCGAGGCCCGGGGGTGAGCCGTCGCCTCGCTTCGGGGCTTATCGCCCTCGGCCTGCTGGCCGGCGCCTGCACCTCTGCCGCGGATCTGCAGGAACAGGTCAACGAGGCCGCCAGGGGGGGCGAAGGTAGGCGCGTCCCCCTCAAGGCCCTGATCCGCGGGGCGTGCGACGACGTCCCGCACGACGCGCTGCTCCGCACCTGGCGCGGCACGCGCTTGGACCGCAGCGGTGACATCCAGATCATCCCGTTCGAACCGGACTTCGTCAGCGGCGGGCTCACCCACTCGACGCCGTTCGATCACACTCAGGAGGTCCCGCTGCTGCTGTACGGGCCGGGCATCCGCCCGGGGGTCTACGACGCGCCCGTCACGCTCGCCGACCTCGCGACCACTCTCGGCTACGTGCTCGAGTTCCCGTTCGAGACCGCCGACGGACACGCCCAGACGCAGGCGCTCCTGCCGGAGGATCAGCGCGATCCGCCGCGCCTGCTGGTCACGCTGATCTGGGACTCGGCGGGACTGAACGTGCTGCAGCGCTGGCCCGGCTCCTGGCCAACGCTGCGAGCGATGGCCGGGGACGGCGCGTGGTTCACGAACGCACAGGTCGGCACCTCACCGTCGAACACGCCGACCGGCCACGCGACGATCGGCACGGGCACGTTCCCGCGCCGCAACGGGTTCGTCGACGAGTACATCCGCATGAACGGGGTGCTGCAGAAGCCCAACGAGAACGGGCCGGCGTTCCTTATCGAGCCCACTCTCGCCGACCTGTACGACCGAGCGATGGACAACGAGCCGAAGGTGGCGGCGATCGCCACGCTGGCCGCGCACATCATGATGATGGGCCACGGTTCGCAGTGGGGCGGCGGCGACCAGGACATCGCGGTGACGAGGGAGAAGGAGTCGGGGCCTACCGCCGGCGCCGAAGCCGTGTCGTGGAACCTGACGAGCGGCATGAAGCCCTTCTACCGGCTCCCCGACTACGTGAACCAGCTCCCGCCGATCACCGACTACCTCGACCAGGTCGACCGGGCCGACGGCGCGCTGGACGGCCGATGGCGCGATCACGACTTCGCGCAGTACTCCAACGGGTTCGACACGCCTGCGCGGACGCCGTTCCAGCAGCGGCTCGTCGAGGAGGTGATGGTGCGAGAGGGCTTCGGCGTGGACGAGGTGCCCGACCTGCTGTTCGTGAACTACAAGGCGATCGACACCATCGGCCACCTGTTCAGCGCCGACGGGATCGAGATGTCCGATGCGGTAAGGACGCAGGACGACGCCCTGGGGCGGCTCGTGTCGTTCCTGGACGACACCGTCGGTGAGGGCGAGTGGGTGTTGGCGGTCACGGCCGACCACGGCACCCAGAACGACCCGGGGGTCTCGGGCGCGTTCGAGATCGACATCGCCAAGCTCGAGCAGGGACTCACGGACCGCTTCGACGACGGGGACGATGCGGTGCTCGTCGAGAAGGTTCGACCCACCGAGATCTGGCTCGACCGGGACGAGTTGCACGACAACGGGCTGCGCCAGTCCGACGTGGCCGGCTGGCTCGCCCAGCTCACCCAGGCCGACGTGTTGAAGCCGGGCCGGGCGCCTTCGGACCCGGATGCTCCCGTGTTCGCTGCCTCCCTGCCGTCGCGTATCCTGTCCCAACTTCCGTGCCTGCCCGAGGCCAGCGCGGGCTGACCGCACCAGGGGGAAACGCAAGCGATGACGCTCACGAAGGACCGACCGGAGCAGGTCGTCGAGGTACCCGAGCCGCATAGGCGCGGACGTATGTCCAACCCGCTGATCCTGTTCCTGGCGATCGGACTCCTGCTGCTGGCCTTCGGCTGGACGTTCCTGCAGGACCCCTCGATCAGCGCCCCAACACGAGACCCCGCCTGGTACACATGGCGCTCGAACCTGATCATGAGCGACGCCCCGGGCCTGGTCGCGGGTGACTGGGGTCCCTTCCACATGTTCGGCGGCGGCTACCGGGTCACGGTGCCGCTGTACGGCTCGATCCTGCAGCGCGTCGCAGGGATCGACCTGTACACGTTCAGCGCGTTCATGATGATCGGCGTCCCCGCGCTGACCGGGCTAGCACTGGGTGCGTTCTCCTGGCGCAAGCACAAGGATCCGTTGCTGTTCCTGTTGGTGATGCTCTCCACGGCGGCGTTGTTCATGACGACGCCGTACGTCGGGTACCTCGACAACATCACCGTCCTGTATCTCCTGTCGCTCACCCTGGCGTTCTTCGAACCCGGACGCACTTCGTGGGGCTCCCGCGTCGCCCTGTTCCTGCTGGGGATCGCCGCGGCGTACACGCACCCGACGACGTGCGTGATCTTCGGGATGTCGCTGATGGCGGTGTTCGGCCTGCGCGTGCTGACGAGCCGGTTCCACCTGGGGCCGCCGCTGAAGGAGCTCGGGCCGTCGCTGATGTCGGTCGGGTTCGGGATGATCTTCGGCCTCGCGAGCTGGCTGTTCTCGCCATGGGGCGTCGCGGGCTCGCTCGCCGACGCCGCGCTTCCCCCTCCCTACACGAAGGAGGTCTTCCTCAGGCGCCTGGACGGCTGGGTTGGCTCTCTGCAGCCGATGATCGTCGTGCCGATGGTTCTGCTCGCGATCGGCTGGACGATCTACCGAGCGCGCAGGGACCGCCAACCCTCGGACGGGTTCGGCACGATCTCCGCGATGATGCTGCTCCCGTTCCTGGGGGTCTTCGGCTTCGTCGTCGCAACCTACCCGTACTACCGCTTCATGAACGCGACGATGGGCCTGTTCCCGCTGGCGGGTCTGGGTGCCTATGTCGCCCTCAAGTGGCTGTGGAAGCGGGACGGCGCCGCAAGGATCGCCGGCGTGATCGCCTCACTCGTGATCGTGGCCTCGTTCGGCTACGTCTGGGTGAGTGGACGTGAGGCAGCTCAGTGGGCCGATCCCGACAACCAATGGATCGACCAGCCCACGCGGACGGCCCTGGAGGCGGCGAACGCGGTCGTGGTCGGCGAGTCCGGGGACAACCCGATCGTCTTCGTCGTGGACTACCAGGACGAGTACCAGTCCTACGGCTGGTCCAAGACCTTCACGAACGTCTCGCGCACCGGCCTGCCCGGCGACGCGGTGAAACGCTCGATGACCTACTTCGGCACACTGGAGGACTTCCTCGCCGACCGGCCGACGCAGCTCACCGACGGGACCTACAACAAGATGGCGCGCGGGTTCCACCGAGAGCTGGCCGAGCTCCGGCAGGAGTACACCGGTCCTCCGCTCGTGTTCCTCGTGCGCCAGTTCAACGAGGGCACGACGAACGAGGAGCTGCTCGACGCGAGCGGGGACGACCTCCTGCTTCTCGGCGACGACATCGCCGTGGTGACTGGCGAGGGGCTCACTACACCCTCGGCGGCGTCGCTCGAGGCCGCCCGGGCCGCCGAGGCCGAGGTGGCCGCCTTCTACGCCGACCACCCCGGGATCTTCGGGAACCTCGGGCACAACCTGTGGGTGATCGTGGCGCTGGGGCTGCTCATGGTCGTTCCCGGCGCGCTGGCCGCGCGGTTCTTCGACCTGGACGATGCGTGGCTGAAGATCGCCTTGATCCCGGGCATCTCGATCGTCCTCACCCTCCTCTCGGGCATCGTGGTCGTCGCGGTGACTCGCTCGCCCTTCGGCGTCGCCCACGGGTGGGCCTCTCTAGGGTTGGCCACAGCGTTCACGGCGGCGCTCCGGTTCGGCTCGGCGCCGATCCTGAAGGTGCTGAACGGGTTCGGCGGCTTCTTCAACAAGATGTTCTCGGTCTTCTCCAACGCCGACTTCGCCTCGCTGATGGGCGTGCAGTTCCTAGCGATGGCCGCCGACGGCGTGATCCGAGGCTCGATCGCCAAGTCGATCGCCTTCGGCGGGCAGGAGGGTTTCGACGTCACCACGGTGCCCGACGCCAACTACCTGCTGAAGGTGGTGCTCGCGCTCTACATCCCGTACACGTTCATCAGCCCGTTCATCGGCGTGTTCATCGACCGGTTCGAACGGCGGCGCGTGCTCTCGACGTCCAACGTCGTGACCGCCGTGGTCGTGGCGGTCGTTGCGGCGGCTGCGCTGATCCCGCTGGGTGACGACACGTCGGAGGGCAAGATCGGCATCACCGCAGCACTGATCGTCGGCATGCTCGTGATGCAGGCCTGTGTCCGCATCGTGCTCGCGGTCAAGTCCGCCGCGATGCCCGACGTGCTCTCGGGCAAGGACCTGATGCAGGGCAACGGGCTCTCGCAGGCGGGCGGAGCGCTGTTCCAGGTACTGGGGGCGGGGATCGCATTCGGGTTCGGGGCCGCATTCCCGTCGTGGCTGGTCGTGCTGGGGGGGGCGGGCGTGCTGGTCGCCTCCTCCGTCGTGGCCCGCCGGATCCGCAAGATGGAGGCCGCGCCGCACGAGATGAGCTTCGGCCAGGAGGCCAAGCGGATCCTCAAGGATGTGGGGGCGGGCCTCAGGGAGGTGAAGAGCCGGCCAGCGGGTGCGCTGGGCCTGACCTCGTTCCAGATGATCAGGTACCAGTTCTGGGGATTCACGCTGTTCGTGTTCGCCCTGTACTCCAAGAACCTCGTCGAGGGCGGCGAGGTCGACACCATCGCGCTCGGCCTGGTCGGCGGGCTCGGGTTCCTGGGCGGCGCGCTCGGCCTCGTGCTCGCGCAGCGGTGGAAGGACACCGTTGCACCTATCCGGCTGCTGATCGGCTCTATGACGCTGCTCGGTGCCGGCACGGTCGTGTTCGGGTGGTCCGTCACGATGGCCGGGTTCGCGGCGATGCTGTTCGTAGGGTTCTTCGCCTTCTTCATGGCGAAGATCTCCGCCGATACGATCATGCAGCAGGCCATGCCCGACGACTTCCGCGGCCGGGCGTTCGCGCTGTTCGACATCGCCTACAACCTTGGGTTCATCGTGCCGGCGATCATCCTGTCGTTCGTGTGGGTCGAGAACGACCCATCGCAGGTGCGCACGATCCTGGTTGTGTCCGGCGCTCTGTTCCT
>DATEDE010000080.1:0-4504 GCA_035286545.1 Actinomycetota bacterium
GCCGAGCGCGCCGAGGTATGGCTGCACGTCGGGACCGCGTGGCGTCGTTCGGCGACCTGGCCCGCCGAGACCGAAGTCGCATCCATCCCGGCCGAAGGCACGGAGCTTCCCGGGTTCGAGGGCGTCGACCGAGCCGTCCCCGTCCGGCACCAGGGTGAGCTCCTCGGCGCCGTGACCGTCAGCAAGCCCCCGAGCGAGCCGCTCACGCCGGCCGAGTTTGAGCTCCTCGACGACCTCGCCGGCCAGGCCGGGCTCGTGCTCTCGAACGCGCGACTGACCGCAGAGCTGCAGGCCCGCCTGGAGGAGATCTCCACTCGGGCTGAGGAGCTCCGCGCCTCGCGCCAGCGGATCGTCGCCACGCAGGACGAGGAGCGACGCCGGCTCGAGCGCAACATCCACGACGGCGCGCAGCAGCACCTGGTCGCCCTCGCGGTCAAGCTCCGTCTGGCGCGGGGCATCCTCGAGAAGGACCCGCAGAAGGGCGCCGCGACGCTGCGCGAGATCGGGGCGCAGGTGGACGACGCCGTCGAGACGCTCGGCGCGCTCGCGCTCGGGATCTACCCGCCGGTGCTGGAGGAGCACGGGCTGGCCGCCGCGCTCGGGGCGCAGGCCCGCCTCGGCACCGTGGCGGTCGTGCTCGACACCGCAGGGTCAGATCGTCTGCCGATCGACCTCGAGGCGGCGGTGTACTTCGTCTGCCTGGAGGCGCTCCAGAACGCGGCGAAGTACGCGAACGCGTCGAGGGTCCAGGTCCGCCTCCGGAAGGAGGGCGGGACACTCAGCTTCGAGGTCGGCGACGACGGGGACGGATTCGTCCAGTCGGCCAACGGGGGCGGAACCGGGCTTGCCGGCATGCGGGACCGGCTGGCGGTGTTCGGTGGGGTCGTCGAGATCGACTCGGCCCCCGGTCGCGGTACCACGGTGCGCGGAAGCGTTCCGCTGCGCGTCGAGGTCTCGGCATGAGGCCCGATCGCGCGTGGACGTTGGCCTGGGTTCTGGCCGGACTGTCCCTGGCGACGATCGGGACCGGGATGGTGGTCGGGCTCGTCACCGGGACGCTCGGTCCCTCGCTCGGCGCCGGCGGCGGCGTCGCGTTCGCCGTCGTGTTCACGCTCGCGGTGTCCTCGTTCGCGCTGATGGGGGCACTGATCGCCCGTAAGGAGCCATCGAACCCGATCGGCTGGTTGTTCGGGGCCATCGGGCTGCTCTTCGGCCTGACGCTCGCCGGCGCGATCTACGCAGATGCGGGTTCGCTGGCAGGTCGGTCGTGGGGTTACTGGCTGAGCAACTGGTCGGGCAGCGCGATCCTGCCGCTGGTGGTCCTGGTCCTCCTGCTGTTCCCCGACGGCAGGCCGCTCACCCGCCGGTGGCGGGTAGTCGTGTGGACCGACATCGTCGGCGGCGCGATCCTGGTCCTCGGTGTAGCGCTCACGCCCGGCATCCTCGAGGGCCAGACGGGAACCCGCTTCGTCAACCCGGTCGGCATCGAGGCGATCGGCGGCTCCCTGCTCGAGAGCGGGGGGATCGGGTGGATGCTGGTGCCGCTCTCGGCGCTGGCGGCGGGCGTGTCGCTGATCCTTCGGTTCCGTCGGTCCCGCGGCCTCGAGCGCGAGCAGCTGAAGTGGGTCGCCTTCGCGGTGGCGTTCTTCCTGGTGGGCTTCATCGCCAACGAGGCGACCTACGGAACGAGGTTCGAGCAGCTCGGCGTCTTCGCGATCCAGATCGCGATCGTGACGTTGCCCCTCGCGACGGGCGCGGCGATCCTGCGGTACCGCCTCTACGACATCGACGTCGTGATCAACAAGACGGTGGTGTACGCGACCCTCGCGGCGTTCATCACGGGCGTCTACGTGGCGATCGTGGTCGGGATCGGCGCGCTCGCCGGCGGGAGCGGCGACGATCCGAACGCGGCCCTGTCGATCGCCGCAACCGCTGTGGTCGCCGTCGCGTTCCAGCCGGTACGCGAGCGCGTGCAGCGATTGGCGAATCGCCTCGTGTACGGCCAGCGGGCGACCCCGTACGAGGTGATGGCCGACTTCGGACACAGGATGGCCGGCACGCTCGAGATCGACCGCGCGCTGCCCGAGCTCGCCGAGGCGGCGCTAGGCGGCACGCGAGCCTCCGCATCCCGGGTGCGGCTGTTCCTGCCGGACGGCACCGAGCGGGCGGCAACCACACCCGAGGGCGCCGAGCCGACGACGTGGGAGCGGACCGTCCCGGTCGCCTACCAGGGCGAGCCGATCGGCGAGATCGCGGTGGCCAAGGAAGCCGGGGACCCGCTCCTGCCGGCCGAGCGCGCGCTGCTCGACGATCTCGCGCACCAGGCCGGGCTCGCGCTGCACAACGTGCGTCTGACGGACGAGCTCCAGGCACGCCTGGACGAGCTCGCGACGCAGGCCGAGCAGCTCGAGGTCTCGCGTCGGCGCCTCATCACCGCTCGGGACGCTCAGCGTCGCGGCCTGGAACGCGATATACGCGAGGGTCCACGCAGGGAGTTGGAGAGCATCTCGGACGCGATCGCGCGCGCGGCCGAGATCGCACCGGTGGAGCCAACGACCGCGGTCGCCGCCGTCGACGAGGCCACTGAGCGCGCGAACGCCACGCTCGAGGGCCTTCGCGACCTGGCGCGTGGGATCTTCCCGCCGCTCCTCGTCGATCAGGGCATCGTGCCTGCGCTCGAGGCCCACATCCGCAAGGTCGGGGCGAATGCCACGATCGACGCGGCCTCGGCCGTCCGCGGCGTGCGGTTCGACGCCGACGTCGAGGCTTGCACGTACTTCGTGTGCTTGCAGGCGCTCCAGAACGTGCTGCGCCACGCGGCGAACGCGCCGACGCTCGTCCGACTGTGGCTCGAGGAAGGGCGGCTCGCGTTCGCGGTCGCCGACCGCGGCGCCGGGTTCGACCCATCGACGACGGACGGCGGGATGGGCCTGCCGATCATGCGGGATCGGATCCACGCCCTCGAGGGCGAGCTCGTCGTCCGGAGCTCGCCCGGCCGCGGGACAACGGTGACGGGTCGCGTGCCCGCCCGGGCGCTGGAGGGCGCGGCGCGATGACCCCGCGCGCAGCGAAGCTCATCTCCCGCGGGATCCTCGCGGCTCTCGTCGTCGTGTTCGCCGCCCAGTTCGTACTCCGACTTTCGGTCGGCGACCGCCTCGAGACCGCGGAGATCGTCGTCGTCGGCGATCCCCAGGCACCAGGGATGGCTCAGGTCCGGTCCGAGCTGGAGGCCGATCTCGCTCAAGGGGCGCGGTTCGACTCGAACATCTTCGAGGATGTGCTCATCGGCGTCTTCTCTCTGATGTGGGGGATCACCGGCTCACTCATCGTGTCGCGGCAGCCGCGGAACAAGGCCGGATGGATCTTCTGCATCGGGGCTGCCGCCGTCGCGGTCGGCGGGTTCGCGTTGGCCTACACCACCTATAGCGTGAGGATCGCCGCTTCGCCGTTGCCCGCGCAGGACATGGTCGCGTTGATGGGCGAGCACGCCCTCGCCTTCGCCGTGCTGATCCCGCTCCTGGTCCTGCTCTTCCCCGACGGCAGCGCCCCCAGCCCGCGCTGGCGATGGGCAACGCGGGCGATCCTGGCCGGCGGGGCGCTCGCCGTCGTGCCGGGCGCGCTCACACCCGGCCCGCTGAACAACTTCATCCAGGCCGGGATCCTCTACGCGAACCCCCTCGGCGTGGCCGCGTTCCGCGAGGGTGGTCCCGGGAACGCCCTGGTCGCGATCGGGGTGCTCCTCCTCATCGGCGCCAGCCTGGCGACGGTCATCGCGGTCTGGCAGCGCTTCCGGCGAGCCCGGGGCGAGGAACGCCAGCAGATGCGCTGGCTCGTCGCGGTCGCGACGGTCGCCGGGGCGGGCATCGCCCTGATCCTGCTGGCGTTCCCGATCCTCGCGCTCCTCGGGCAGGAACAAGAGGGCAGCGGGAGCGACGCGCTCTTCCTGGTCTTCTTCGCGCCCACCGTCATCGCGATCTTCCTCGGGATCCCCGCGGCCTACCTCGTGGCGATCTTCAAGTACGGGCTCTGGGAGCTCGACGTCGTCATCAAGAAGGCGGCCGTGGCGTTCGCCCTCACGCTGTTGCTGGTCGGCGTGGGTGCGTTCGTGATCTACGTTCCGGGGCAGGTGGCCTTCTGGGGAGGGAACGAGTTCGGGGTCATGCTCGGCGTCCTCGCAGGCCTGTTGATCTGGCCGGTGGTGCGACTCGCGCGGTGGGTCGCGAGGCGCATCGTCTTCGGCCGGCGCGCCGATCCGTACGAGGTCCTGACCCAGTTCTCCGGGCGCATGGGCGAGACCTACGCCACCGAGGACGTCCTTCCCCGGATGGCGCAGATCCTCGCCCAAGGGACCGGGGCTTCGGTCGCCCGGGTCTGGCTCTTGGTGGGCGGCGAGCTCCGCCCAGAGGCGTCGTGGCCCGCCGACTCGCCCACGGCCGGACCCCTGCAGGTCTCGGGCGACCTCCTCCCCGACGTCCCGGACGGGTCGGCATTCGAGGTCTTGGAT
>DATEDE010000081.1:0-12445 GCA_035286545.1 Actinomycetota bacterium
CGTGGCCATCACGATCTTGCCCTTGGTCGACACGCCGCCGCCCGCCGCGCGCTCGCGCTCCATGAACGGCTCGAGATAGGCGACCGCCTTCTTCATGGCGCGCGCGCTCTTCACGACCTGAGGCAGGAACATCTTCCCGGCGCCGAACAGGTCGCCCACGACCTGCATCCCGGCCATGAGAGGTCCCTCGATCACCTCGAGCGGCCGGTCTAGGCCCTGACGCGCCTCCTCGGTGTCCTGCTCGATGAACTCGTCGATCCCGTGAACGAGCGCGTGCTTCAGCCGGTCCTCGACGGTGTTCTCGCGCCAGGACAGGTCGAGCTCCTTCTTCATGCCCGCGCCCCTCACCGTCTCGGCGAAGGTGACCATGCGCTCGGTCGCGTCGGGCCGTCGGTTGAAGATGATGTCCTCGACGTGCTCGAGGAGTTCCTTCGGGATGTCCTCGTACAGCGCGATCTGACCGGCGTTCACGATCGCCATGTCCAGGCCCGCCGCGATCGCGTGGTAGAGGAACGCCGAGTGGATCGCCTCGCGGACCCGGTCGTTGCCGCGGAAGCTGAACGAGAGGTTCGAGATGCCGCCGCTGACCTTGGACCCGGGGCAGGCCTCCTTGATGAGGCCGGTCGCCTCGATGAATGCCTTCGCGTAGTCGCTGTGCTCCTCTATGCCTGTGGCGATCGCGAGGATGTTCGGGTCGAAGATGATGTCCTCAGGTGCGTACCCGGCCTCCTCGGTCAGCAGGCGATACGCGCGCGCGCTGATCTCGACCTTGCGCTGCACGGTGTCCGCCTGGCCCTGCTCGTCGAAGGCCATCACGACGACCGCGGCGCCGTAGCGCTTGACCTGGCGGGCCTTGGCTAGGAACTCGTCCTCGCCCTCCTTCAGGCTGATCGAGTTCACGACACCTTTGCCCTGCACGCATTTCAGACCCGCTTCGATCACTTCCCAGCGCGAGGAGTCGATCATGATCGGAACCTTCGCGATCTCGGGCTCGGTGGCGATCAGGTTCAGGAACGTGGTCATGGCCTTGACGCCGTCCAGGAGATCGGCGTCCATGTTCACGTCGAGCAGGTTGGCGCCGCTGCGCACCTGGTCGGCCGCGATCTCGACCGCTGCCTGGTAGTCACCGGCCTCGATCAGGCGCCGGAACTTCGCGGAGCCCGTTACGTTCTGGCGCTCGCCGATCATCACGAACCCGGTCTCCGGCGTGATCTGGAACGGCTCGAGGCCGCTGAAGGAGGTGAGCGCGCGCGGAGCCGGGAGCTTGCGCGGTGGGAGTCCATCGAGCGCGGCGGCGATCTGGCGGATGTGCTCGGGCGTGGTGCCGCAGCAGCCGCCCAGGACGTTCCCGAGCCCGCTCTCCGCGAACTCGCGCAGGTACTTCGAAGTGGTCTCGGGGCGCTCCTCGTAAAGGCCGAACGCGTTCGGTAGGCCGGCGTTGGGGTGACAGGTCGTCCACACCGGTGCGATGCGCGCGAGCGATTCCAGGTACGGGCGCATCTCGGCGGCGCCGAGGGCGCAGTTGACGCCGACGCTGAACGGCTCGGCGTGTGCCACCGAGAGCCAGAACGCGTCGATCGTCTGGCCAGAAAGCGTGCGACCGCTCCGATCGGTGATCGTCACCGAGATCATCAGCGGCGTCCCAGGCGCGGCGTCCTTCCAGGCGGCGATCGCGGCCTTCGCGTTCAGCGTGTCGAAGATCGTCTCGAGCAGCAGGAGGTCGACCCCGCCGTCGACGAGCCCGCGGATCTGCTCCGCGTAAGCCTCGGCCATCCGGTCGAAGGTGATCGTCCGGTAGGCCGGCTCGTTCACGCGGGGGGACAGCGACAGCGTCTGGTTCGTCGGCCCCACCGAGCCTGCGACGAACCGCTCGGCGCCGAAGGCTTCGACCGCCCGCCGGGCGATCTGGGCTCCGGCGCGATTGAGCTCGTAGACGACGCCCTCGAGGCCGTAGTCGGCCTGCGCGATGGCGGTCGCCGTGAACGTGTTGGTCGTGACTATGTCCGCGCCGGCCTCGAGATAGCCACGATGTATGTCCTCGACGACGTCGGGCCGGGTTAGGTTCAACAGGTCGGGATCCCCGGTCACATCGCGAGGGTGGTCGCGGAAGCGCTCGCCCCGGTAGTCCTGCTCGATCAAGCCACGCGCCTGGATCGCGGTGCCGTACGCGCCGTCCAGCACCAAGATCCGTTCCGCGAGCGATGCCTCGAGCCGGTCCCGCATGGAAACACGCTACCGGCCGACCCCCGGTGTGACCAGCGCGTCGCGCGGGCGCCGTCCAGTGGGGTAGGCTGGCGACCCGTCGCTCGACCTGGGAGGAAGGACCGCGTGGGTGAGAAGAACCCCTTCGACTCGCTCTCCGGTGTGGTTCCGGGCTCGATCGCGACCAAGGGCGTCCACGAGCAGGCCCCGACCGGCCGTGACCGCCCCGACCGGCCGCTAGGGAAGAGTGGGGCGGCGATCCTCGCCCAGGTCCCGCTGTTCGCCGGACTCTCGCGGCGTCATCTGAAGCGGATAGCCGAGCACGCCGACGAGATCGGGTTCCGAAAGGGCGAGGTGATCGTGGAGCAGGGTCAGCCCGGCGGGACCTTCTACGTGATCCTCGAGGGCGAGATCAAGGTCGCGCGAGGCAACAGGACGATCGCCCGGATGGGGCCAGGGGAGTTCTTCGGCGAGATCTCGCTCCTGGACGGCGGGCCGAGGACCGCGACCGTGAACGCGGAGACCCCTGTGACCGCCGTGCGGGTGTTCAAGCGGTCCTTCGACAAGGTTGTCTCGCAGGAACCGGGCGTCGCCTCGCAGATACTCGCCGTGGTGGCCCGACGTCTCCGCGAGGCGGAGCGGACGCTCAACTCCTGATGCTCGGCCTGTCCCCCTACAACTGGTGGAAGTTCCTGCACGTCGCCGGCGTCCTCGCGTTCGTGATGTTCCACGGCGTCTCCGTGGTGGCGGCGATCCTCGTTCGCAAGGAGCGAGACCGCACCCGGATCACGACCCTTCTCCAGTTCTCCGGGTCCTCCCTGATGGGGATGTACGTTTCGCTCGGCTGGCTGATCGCGTTCGGTGTCGTGGCAGGCGTCCAGGGCGGGTACTGGGACGACGGATGGTTCTGGATCTCGATCGGGCTCCTGGTGGTCTCGGTCGGCGAGATGTATGCGGTCGCTCGTCCGTACTACCGGCGCGTGAAGGAAGCGGTCGAGGTCCGTCCTTCGGGCGTACCCCGCCGCAGCGACGATGAGCTCGAGGAGATACTGCTGTCCCGCGTGGCGGTGTGGAATGCCGTCTTCGGTGCGGCGGTCCTAGCCGCGATCACCTGGCTGATGATCTTCAAGCCGCTGCAGGTCTTCTGAGCGCCTACGGTTCGGCGCGGGGGAGAGGGCGCTCGGCCGGGCCGTTCAAGACCTCGCCGGCGGGCGCGAACCTCGAGCCGTGGCACGGGCAGTACCACGTGGCTTCGGCGGGGTTCCACTTCACCGTACACCCCATATGTGTGCACTTCGCAGACAGGGTCGTCGTCCTGCCCTTCTTGTCGCGGTAGACCGCGATCTTGACGTCTCCGGAGGCGACTATCCCTCCCTCGCCGGGCCCGATCTCCTCGAGGCTCTGGGCTATCGTCCGCGCGACGAGCACGTCCACGGGCGAGGACTCGGCCACGTCCCGGGGGATCGAGCCCAGCAAGGTCGCCTTCGCGCCGGCCATGCCGCGGTTGCCGATGACCACGAGGTCCGATCTCCCGTCCATGGCGGCGGCCACGATCTCCGGCGCCGGGTCACCGCTGCGGATCTCGGTGGCCGAGGGGACGCCGGCCTCCTCGCCTACCGTCGCAACGGTGTCCTGCAGCACGAGCTCGCCGGTCTTGGGGTGACCTACGAACAGCAACGTCACCGAGGCCTCCAGGCGTTTGGCGAGTGCGTAGCCCTTGCGGGCGGCCCGGTCCGCCGTAGCCGACCCGTCGGTCGCGATGAGCAGGTGGCGGTAGGGCGGGTTGCCGTGCCGGCGCTCGCCCTCCCCGCGCGAGCGGGTGAGCAGCACGTCGCACGGCGCGTGCGTCACCACCTTACGTGGCACGCTGCCGAACAGTTGCTCTGAGGTCGAGAACCCGACGCTCCCGATCACGATGAGGTCAGCGTCGCGCTCTGCGGCGGCGACGATGATCGCGTTCGAGGGTTCATCGGCGGACAGGGCGGCCTCGACCTTCACGCCCTCCCCCTCGGCCATACGCAGGGCGCGCGCGACCGAAGAGTCAGCTCGGCTCGGATCGGTGTAGGCGTGGGCGACGGTGAGCCGCGCCTTGACCGCCGAGGCGAGCGCCACGGCGACGTGCTCGGCCGTCTCCGCTGACGCCGATCCGTCGGTCGCGACCACGATCCGTCTGTAGGCCATGCGTGCGGTCCTCCCTAAGTTCTGCTAGGCGAACGCGGGCCCGAGGGAGAGTATCGCCTCGAGCTCGGCCATCGCGGGCTCGTCCAGCTCGACCTCGCCGGCGGCCGCGTTGGATCGCACATGCTCCGGGTTGCGGCTCCCGGCTATCGCCGAGGTAACCCCGGGCTGCCGCACGGACCACGCAAGGGCGAGCTGGCCGGGTGTCACACCCAGGCGCTCTGCGATCGGTCGCAAGGCGTCGACCACCGCCAGGCTGCGCTCGAACCGGCCGGGCGCGAACAGCCGCTGCCAGTAGTCCCACTCGTCGTAGCCGCTGCGGAAGTCCTTCGGGTCGAAACCGGTCTCGGCGCTGATCGCGCCTGTCAGGAGCCCGTAGGCGAGCGGCCCGTAGGCGAGCACGCCGATCCCCTGCTCACCGCACCAGCGGATCAGCTCGCGATCGTGGAGGACGAGCATCGAGAACTCCTGCTGGAGGGAGTCGACGTGCCGGACCGCCTCGCACGGTTCGATCTGCTCCCGGTCGAAGTTCGAGAGCCCGATCCACCTGACCAGACCCTCTTCCACGAGCGCTCCCATGGCGCCCCAGGTGTCCTCCAGGGGGATGTCATCCTCGTCCGGCCAGTGCAGTTGATACAGGTCGATGTGGCCCGTCCGTAGCCGCCTCAGGCTGTCGGTGCAGGCTCGACGAACCTCCGGGGGGCGGAAGCCCGAGCCTTCGGGCGCGGGGGCCACCTTCGTCGCGATCAAGACATCGTCTCGCCGGCCCTGGATCGCGAGCGCGACGACCTCCTCCGATGCTCCATCGCCGTACACCTCGGCCGTGTCGATCCAGTCGATCCCGGCGTCGAGGGCCGCGCGGACGGCCTCGACCATCTGATCCCGGGGCGGTGCGGGGCCCAGGAAGTCCGACCCGCCCACCTCCCAGGCACCGAAGCCGATCACCGATAGTTCGGGACCGCGCGAGCCGAGCCGTGCCGTTCGCATCGTGGGGGGCTCCTTGGTCTGGACGGATCACCAATCTAGCCGGTGGGACCCGGACGCCCACGAGCCAAGCGGTAGGCTAGACGAACGGCAGGAAGTCCCGCGACGAGAAGGAGGCCGGCCGGGCGATGCCCGGCGACACATGACCAAGCGGGTCGAGGAACGCCAGCGCGTGGTCATCCGGTTCGCCGGTGACTCGGGTGACGGGATGCAGCTCACCGGCGATCGCTTCACCAACGCGACGGCGGTGCTGGGCAACGATCTCGCGACGATGCCGGACTTCCCCGCGGAGATACGGGCGCCCGCCGGCACCGTGCACGGCATCTCGGCTTTCCAGATCCAGTTCGCGTCCACCGAGATCCTCACGCCCGGGGATCACCCGGGTGTTCTGGTCGCGATGAACCCGGCGGCCCTGCGAGCCGAGCTCCGCTCGGTGGAGAAGGGCGGGACCGTGATCGTGAACGAGGACGCGTTCACGCAACGCAATCTGGAGAAGGCCGGCTACTCGTCCGACCCGTTGCAGGACGGGACCCTCGACGGTTACCAGGTCTTCAAGGTGCCGATGACCTCGATCACCGTTCGCGCGGTCGAGGAGCTCGGCCTGTCGCGCAAGGAGGCCGAGCGCTCGAAGAACATGTTCGCGCTCGGACTGGTCTCGTGGATGTTCGGTCGCCCGGTCGACGTCACGCTCGACTGGCTCCATAGGAAGTTCGGTGACAAGCCACAGGTCTTCGACGCCAACGTCGCGGCGTTCAAGGCCGGCCACAGCTTCGGCGAGACGACGGAGCTGTTCGCGACCTCCTACGAGGTTGGCCCGGCCCCGGCCAAGCCGGGCACCTACCGCAACGTCGCGGGCGCCCAGGCACTCGCCTGGGGCCTGGTCGCCGCGTCCGAGCGCAGCGGCCTGCGCCTGTTCTATGCGAGCTACCCGATCACTCCCGCCTCCGAGCTGCTGCACGAGCTTTCGCGCCTGAAGAACTACGACGTGCTGACGCTGCAGGCCGAGGACGAGATCGCGGCGGCCAACGTCGCGCTCGGCGCGTCTTTCGCCGGCGATCTCGGCGTGACGGGGACCAGCGGCCCAGGCATGGACCTGAAGGCCGAAACCCTGGGTCTCGCCGTGATGCTGGAGCTCCCCATGGTCATCGTCGACGTCCAGCGCGCCGGGCCTTCCACCGGCATGCCCACGAAGACCGAACAGTCCGACCTCCTGCTGGCGATGTTCGGGCGCCACGGCGAGTCGCCGATGCCGGTGATCGCGGCGCGGTCGCCTTCGCACTGCTTCGACGCGGCGATCGAGGCAGCCCGTTTGGCGGTGACCTACCGCACGCCGGTGATCCTGCTCTCGGACACGTTCCTGAGCAACTCCTCCGAGCCATGGCTGATCCCCCACGTCGACTCGCTGCCCTCGATCGATCCGGACTTCGCGATGGGCCCGAACGCGGGCCGGGAGTTCCTCCCCTACCTGCGCGACGAGCGTCTCGCGCGCCCGTGGGCGGTGCCGGGGACCCCGGGGCTCCGACACCGGATCGGCGGGCTCGAGAAGGAGGACGGGACCGGCGACATCAGCTACGACCCGCAGAACCACGAGCGGATGACGGAGCTTCGATCGGCCAAGGTGGATCGGATCGCCGACGACATCCCGGCGCTCGATGTGACCGATCCCGACGGCGGCGCCCAGATCCTGGTCCTTGGATGGGGCTCCACCTACGGCACGATCGAGGCGTCGGCCGCGCGAGTGCGCGAACAGGGTCGTTCGGTTGCAACCGCGCATCTCACCCACCTGAACCCGTTCCCCGCGAATCTCGGCGAGGTCGTGCGCTCCTACCCCAAGGTCCTCGTGCCCGAGCTCAACAGCGGCCAGTTGGCGATGCTGGTGCGTGCCGCCTTCCTGGTGGACGTACGCAGCCTCACCAAGGTGCAGGGACAGCCGATCTACTCGGAGGAGCTGGAAGAGATGATCGTGAGGATGATGGACGAGTGAACGGCCCCGGGGTCCCCAACGAGAGCATCGGATCCGTCGGCACGCTGACGAAGAAGGATTTCACCACCGACCAGGAGGTGCGTTGGTGTCCGGGTTGCGGCGACTACGCGATCTTGTCGACCGTACAGTCGTTCATGCCCGAGCTCGGGATCAGCCCGGACCGGACCGTGTTCGTGTCAGGGATCGGGTGTTCGGGACGATTCACCTACTACATGGATACGTACGGGGTTCATGGGATCCACGGGCGTGCGCCGGCGATCGCGACGGGCATCGCCACGGCGAACCCGCAACTGTCCGTCTGGGTCGTTACCGGCGACGGGGACGGCCTGTCCATCGGCGGCAACCACCTGATCCACGCGCTCCGGCGCAACGTGAACCTGAAGATCCTCCTGTTCAACAACCAGATCTACGGCCTCACGAAGGGTCAGTATTCGCCGACGTCGGAGGAGGGCAAGGTCACGAAGTCTACGCCCTTCGGCTCGGTCGACCACCCGTTCAACCCGATCGCGCTCGCGCTCGGAGCCGAGGCGTCGTTCGTGGCGCGGACGATCGACAACGATCGCCAGCATCTGAGCCAGGTGCTGCGCCAGGCGGCCGCGCACCGCGGCACGGCGTTCGTCGAGATCTACCAGAACTGCAACGTGTTCAACGACGGGGCGTTCGACGTGCTGCGCGAGAAGCCGCGGGGCACCCACAACCAGATCCGCCTGGAGCACGGGCAGCAGATCGTCTTCGACGAGGGAACGCGCTGCGTCTCGGTTGGGGACAACGGCCGGCTCGTGATCACCGAGGTCGCCACCACCCCGCCGGAACGGATCGTGATGCACGACGTCCATGGGCGTCCGTCCCTGGCCTTCGCGCTCGCACACATCTCGCGCGGCCCCAGCGAGCCCACATGCATCGGCGTCTTCCGCGAGGTGGAGCGGCCGATCTATGGCGAGGCCATGATGTCGCAGCTCGCGACCGCCACCGAACGCCTGGGCGAGGGAAGTCTCGAGCGGCTCCTGCACTCGGGCGACACCTGGGTCATCTCCTAGCAAGGGCGAAGTCTCGCCGTTCCCTACTGCCGGGTCCCGCGGAAGCGCGCCATCGCGGCCTCGGCGGCCGAGCCCACCTCCCGCAGCTCGGCGACCAAGCCCGGTAGGACCCCGAGGAGCCTGTCGACATCAGCGTCGGTGGTCTCCGAACCGATGCCGATCCGGAAGCTCGTCGTGCCGGGGACGCCCATGTGCTCGAGCACGGGCGAGGGATCGGCGGCCGCGCCCGAGCAATTGGAGCCCGCCGCGATGCGGAACCCGCGGTCGTCCAACGCCATGCTGAGGATCTCGGCGTCGAGGTCGGGAACGGAGAAGCACACGAGGTGCGGGACACGTTGGGTCGGATGACCGTGGAGGGTTGCGCCTTCAACGCGCTCGGCGATCCCCGTCCGGATGCGGTCGGTCAGAGCCCACTGCGCCGCGGCATCGTCGGCCATGTCGCACAGGCGCGCGGACAGCGCCGCCGCCATCGCGGCGACGCCGGGCACGTTCTCCATCCCGGAGCGTCGGCGGCGTTCGCGGTCGTCGCCGCAGGGATAGGCGGCGACCGGGACACCTCGTCGAACGAACAGCGCCCCGACGCCCGCAGGTCCGCCGAACTTGTGGGCGGACATCGACAGGAGGTCGACGTCCAGGGCTCCGACGTCCACCGGGATCCTGCCGACCGTCTGGCAGGCGTCCATGTGGAACAGGACCCCCGCCTCGCGGCACAGGCGTGCGGCCTCGGCGACCGGCTGAAGCGTGCCCACCTCGTGGTTCGCATGCTGGACGGATGCGAGCAGCGTTCCCGGCTTGTGGACCTCGGCCGCGAACGCGTCTAGGTCGACACGCGCGTGCTCGTCGACGGGCACGAGGCCGGAGGCGAACCCATCGGTCTCGAGCGTATGGAGCACGCCTCCGACCGCGGGATGCTCGACGGTTGTCGTCACCATGCGGTAGCCGATCTCGCGGACCGGGCGGACCCCACCCCAGATCGCGAGCGCAACCGACTCCGTCCCGCCGCTCGTGAACACGATCTCGTCGGGTTGTGCGCCGATCGCGTCCGCGACCGTAGCGCGCGAGTCGTCCAGGAGCCGGCGCGCCGCCATACCCTCGGCGTGGAGCCGGAGGGGGTCACCGAACCCGTCGAGGGCCGCCAGCAGCGCGGCCCTCGCGCGTTCGTCGAGCGGCGTGGCCGATGCGTGATCCAGGTAGGTGGAAGTAACCATCACGGGACGGCCATGATACGCGTCGAGGGCGAGACGCCGGCCCGCCCTCGAGCTTCCCGTTGCCGTTACGGGGTCGCCGGCTGCGCGTCCTTCAGGAACACAGATTGGTACAGGACCGAGGCGATGATCGCGCCGGCGATAGGGCCGACGATCCACACGTACCAGTTGTCCCACGCGCCGGTCGCGAGCCCCGGACCGAACCATCGGGCCGGGTTCATCGCGGCACCGGTGTAAGGAGCGAAGGCCATGATGTCGAAGGCGATCACGAGCCCGATCGTGAGGCCAGCGGTCTTGGAGAACGGACCCCTGTCGTCGACCGCGGTCCCGAACACCGCGAACATCAGGAAGAAGGTCATGACGGCCTCCAGCACGATGCCCTTGCCGACGGCGAACCTTTCGGCAAGGGCCGGGGCGCCACCCCCACCGGCGTCGAAGAGTTCGGAGGGCACCAGGTACTTCAGGAGGAACGCCCCTGCCACCGCGCCCAGGAGCTGGGCGCCCATCAGGATCGCCGCTCGCGGAGACGCGATCTTGCCAGCTACCCACAGGCCGATCGTCACAGCCGGGTTCACGAGCCCGCCGGAGATGTGGGCCGTGATCGAGACCATGATCGCTAGCACGAGCCCGTGCGCGAGGGCCACGCCCGTCAGGTCCAGCCCGAGGTTGGTCGCGATGACCGCTCCGGCGCCGATGAAGATCAGGGCGAAGGTGGAGACGAACTCGGCGACCGCCGCCTTGCCGTTGCTCTCCATGCGGGTTCCTCCTGCTCGTGAGGGCTGTACGGACGATAGACCGGGCGCCCGGCCCGCTCAACGACTCACGGGAACCGCGCTAAGGCCCGTTGATAGGATGCGCGCCGTGAGGGTCCTGCTCGTCTCGCCCGACGTGAGCGCGCGCGACCTGATGCGCGTGGCCGTCGGGAGCCTCGAGCGGCGACTGGGCGAGCCGCTGTCGTTCCTGGATGCGCCGGACGGGGAGAAGGGAGCGGCGCTCGGTCTGCGCGAACGTCCGGACGCGGTGGTCGCCGAGGAGATCGCGTCGCGCGCGGGGGGTTTCTCGCTCGCGAGGGATCTGCGCGGGGCGTCCGAACCCTACCTCGGCCCGATCGTGTTGCTGCTTGAACGGCGACAGGACGCGTGGCTCGCCCGCTGGTCGGGTGCCGATGCGTGGTTCGTCAAGCCGGTGGATCCGTTCGAGCTCGCCGATCGCCTCGTGGAGCTCATGTCCAGGACCGAGAAGGAGACCGCGTGAAGATCAAGGGGACGTGCCGACGCTGCGGACGCGAGTTCTTCGCCGAGGAGGTCGTCGCGAACGGCGGCCGCTGTCCGTTGGACGGGAAGCCGCTGCAATCGGACTACGCGGTGGTGCTGGTCGACTCGCTCCGTGATGCGGAGGCGGCCGGCGGGACCCTCGAGAACGCCCTGGAGAAGATCGCGGATCTGGAGCCCGAGTTCGTGCTCGACATCGAGTCGGTGATCGGCGGCTTGCGGATTCACCTCGAGCGGCTCGAGCGGACGCACGGCGGCGGGTGATCCGGTGGTTGCGGCCCCTGCGCCCGCCACCCCGGGGTCCGTGAACAGGTTCTCCGTGGACGTCCGTCGCGACGACACAGGATGGAGTGTCGCGATAGTGGATCTTGACGGGAACCCGGGCAGCGTCCGTGTGTGTCGCGACGAGACCCAGGCCCGCATCTACTCCTCGACGGTGCGCCAGCACGCCGAGTGGCTGTCCGAGGAGCGGTTCCGGGAGTATTACGGGCTCTGACCAGCGGGGGTGACGATGGGCTTCAACGCGATGCAGCCGGGCAGGATCAAGCCCGCAGACCTCCTATACCTGCTGGCCGCGGTCGTCGTGATCGGTGGGCTCATCTGGTGGGCCGTCTCCTAGCGTGGATGACCTCGCCGAGCTCGACTTCTGTTACGTCACCACGACCGGCCGACGCTCTGGCAAGCCGCATACCATCGAGATCTGGTTCGCGCTGCGGGAAGGGGTCGTGTACCTGCTGTCGGGCGACGGTGGGGGGAGCGACTGGGTGAAGAACCTGCGCGAGCACCCCACGGTCGGCCTGCGGATCGGCGACCGAGATCTGATCTGCCAGGCCCGCCTGATCGACGACCCGGCCGAAGACGAGCTCGCCCGTCGGCTGCTGTTCGACAAGTACACGCCGAGATACTCGGGCGACCTGCAGGAGTGGCACCGCACGGCGCTGCCGGTCGCGGTCGACCTGCCCCGCGAGGGTTAGGCCTCGTCGAAGCCGAGCGAGAACAGCCGCTCGAGATCGTGCTTCGAGTAGACCTGGAAGGCGATCAGCGTCTCCGTGCGCGCGACCCCTTCGACCTTCGATATGCCCCCGGGGATCACGGTGGCCAGGGCTTCATGGTCGGCGACACGCACTATCGCGACCAGGTCGAACTCGCCGGCGACCGAGTACACCTCGGACACGCCCTCGATCTCGGCGATCGCCTTCGCGGCCTCGGGGATCTCGTCGATCTCGCACTGGATCAGCACGACGGCGTGGACGGACAACGTCAGCTCCTCTCCAGGACGACGGCGAGCCCCTGCCCGCCCGAGATGCAGAGCGTAGCGAGACCGAGCGCCGCGCCGAGCTCCCGCATCTGGTAGCCGAGGCTGAGGATCAGGCGGGCCCCGCTCATCCCGATCGGGTGACCGAGCGAGATCCCACCGCCCCGGACGTTCAGGCGGTCGCGGTCGAACTTGAGCTCGCGCTCGCAGGCGATCACCTGCGCAGCGAACGCCTCGTTGATCTCGATCAGGTCGATGTCCGCGAGCGACAGCCCGGTCTTCTCCAGCACCCGGTGGGTGGCCGGCACGGGACCGATGCCCATGATCGC
>DATEDE010000082.1:0-15400 GCA_035286545.1 Actinomycetota bacterium
CGCGTAGTCCCACGGGCCGACGTGGGGCAGTCCCGAGCCCACGAAGTTCGGCTCGATAGGCAGGATCTGGATCTCGGCGCTGCGGTCGTCGCGGTTGCCCCGCCAGGTCCGAAGGAGCCACTCGTGCGGGAGCGAGCAGGCAAGATCGGCCTGGGCACCCTCGGCCACGGGCTCGACGTGTTCCCCCGTCGGCCCGGGCTTCGGGCTCTTGGTGCGGTTCGTCGAGGGGCTCGGGTCGGCCACCGTGGCGCCATCGCCCGTGCACGCGGCGGCGAGCACGACCAGGGCGGCGAGCAGCGCGAACCAGCGTCGGGGGGACATGGACGCGGATACGAAACACGACCCCGCGCGGAACGACAACCCAGCGAACGGGAGCGCGGTAGCGTGGGGACGGTGACCCGCCGCCGACTGCTCGTGCTGCTCATCGTGCTCGTCGTGCTCGGGGTCCCGGCGGGCATCCTGCAGGCCCTGTGCGTGGGAGGCTCCTGCGCCGCCGATCCGGGCGAGTCGAGGGTCCCGTTCTGTCCGCTCCCCGACGCGCTGAAGTTGGCGATCGCCAGCGGCTACCGGGAGGGACGCTCCGCCGATGTCCTGGGGGTCGGCGCCTCGACGCCGTTGTTCACCCAGATCGGCGGGCTGCGCCTGCCGTGGCCCGCGGTCTCGACCGCCACGGACGCCCGGGTCCCGGTGGCGTTCTCCGGCGCGGGGATCTCGGCCGGCGCGACGATCCCCGATGGCGTGGCGCTGGACGCGATCGCCCCCACCGTGAGCGACGCGCTCGGGTTCGAACGCCCATTCCCCGAGGTGCGCTCGGGAACGCCGATCGCCGGAGTGGCGTCGGCCTCGGGCGAGCGACCCCGCTTGATCCTGTCGATCGCGTGGAAGGGGGTGGGCTCCACCGAGCTCGACGATCAGCCCGATGCGTGGCCGTTCCTCGCGTCGATGCTGCGGGATGGCGCGGGCACGCTGGAGGCCGAGGCCGGCTCGCTGCCGCTGGACCCCTCGGCGACGCTCACGACGATCGGCACCGGCGGGCTGGCATCGCAGCACGGGATCACCGGCTCGTTCATCCGTAACGATGCCGGCAGCGTGGTCGAGCCTTACGGCGAGGGCGCCCCGGTCTCGGTGATCGCGTCTCTCGCCGACGACCTCGAGGACGCCGACCCCCGCACGCTCGTCGGCCTCATCGGGACCCATGAGCGCGACCGCGGACTGGTCGGGGGCGGTTGGTACCCGGATCAGGATCCCGTCGACGCCGTGTTCGGCGACACCCTTGGCGTATCGGTCGCCGTCGAGGAGCGCCTATCGAGGGGCTTCGGCGCCGACGACGTGCCCGACGTCCTGGGCGTCGTGCTCGAGGGGGGGATCGGGCGGATGGACCGGCTGACGAAGCGGATCGTCGCGCAAGCGCAGGCGGCGACGTCCGGCGCGACGCTCGTCTCGGTGGCCGGCACGGGGACCTGGGAGAGGAGCTCGATCGCCCTATCGGACGAGGCGGCGATCGACGCCGTCGAGGACGCGATCCCCGGCGATGCGTCCGCCGTCGAGGCGGCGGTCCCGGGCGGCTTCTTCCTCGACCAGACGGTGTTGCGCGAGCAACAGGTCACCGGCCAGGTTGCTGTTGACGCCCTCCTGGGGGCCGAGGATCCCGGCGGTGGGAAGATGATGGCCGACGCGTTCCAGGGATTCGCCGTCTCGTTCTCGAGGTACTGCTAGATGGCCGACATAGCGACCCGTCAGGCACAGACCGCGACCGCCCGCACCGCCGCCGCGATCGCGGGGATGCTCGTGCTTGCGGCACTGGTCCTGCGGGTGCTCGACCCCGGTCGCGTCGACTGGGTCCGCACGTTC
This sequence comes from Actinomycetota bacterium, assembly GCA_035286545.1. Lineage (GTDB taxonomy): Bacteria > Actinomycetota > UBA4738 > UBA4738 > HRBIN12 > DASSJM01. Next base: position 1,852 of record DATEDE010000082.1, read on the forward strand.
TTCGTGATCTTCGGGTCGTTGTTGATCCAGGCCCTGCCGTTCGTGATGCTCGGGGCGCTCGCCGCAGCTCTCGTCGAGGTCTTCGTGCCGATCGGCACGCTCGAGAAGCTCGGGCGTCTGCCGCGGCCGCTCCAGCTGCCCGCAGCCGCGCTCGCCGGCCTCGCGTTCCCGATCTGCGAGTGCGGCTCCGTCCCGGTGGCGCGGCGGCTGATGCAGCGCGGGCTCCTGCCCTCGGCGGCGGTCACGTTCATGCTCGCGGCTCCGGTGATCAACCCGGTGGTGATCGCGTCCACGTTCGTCGCGTTCCGAGGACGCACATCGATGTGGACCGTGGTCGGCGGGCGGTTCGTGCTCGGCATGCTCGTGGCGATCGCCGTGGGGTGGGTGCTCGGCACTCGGACCACCGAGGAGCTCCTGAAGCAGAACCCGGAGGAGGCGCATGAGCACCTGATCGAGCTCGGACGCCCCGAGGCGCGGTGGCGCCGGTTCTTCGTCCATCTGGGAAACGACTTCCTGTTCATGGGGCGGTACCTGCTGCTCGGCGCGACGATCGCCGCGGCGATCCAGACGTTCCTGCCGGCCTCCGTGCTGTCGAGCCTGGCCGACCTGCCGGTGCTGTCGGTGGTCGCGATGATGGCGCTCGCGGCCGCGCTGTCGCTCTGCTCGGAGTCCGACGCGTTCGTGGCGGCGTCCTTCGCGCCGTTCGGCGTCTCGGCGCAGCTCGGGTTCCTGGTCTTCGGGCCGATGGTCGACGCGAAGCTCCTCGCGCTGTACGCGGGGACGTTCCGGCGCGGGTTCGTTCGCCTCGTCGTCATCACCGCCGCGGCCGCGACGCTCGTCGGCGCGCTGTGGATCGGGGTGCTGTTCGGATGAACGACGCCGTCGTCACGCACCGGACCGCACGCGCGGTTGCCGAGGCCCGGCCGCCCCGTCGATGGAGTCCGGCGCGCGTAGCCGGCTCGGCGGTGCTCGGCGCCTGGGCGTTCCTGTTCTGGTTCCTATGGCTCACCGGACGCGACGCGCTGTACCTGTCGACGCGCACCGACTGGGTCGTGCCTGTCGCTGCCGTGTTGCTCACCCTGGCGACCGTCGGACGGCTGGCCTCCGCCCCGGTGAGCACACCCGAACCGCTCCGAGCGCGCGAGGCCTGGATCATGGGCCTGATGGTGCTGCCGGTCGTGCTGGTCCTCGCGGCGCCGCCGACGACGCTCGGGACCTTCTCCGCGGGCAGGCGATCGGGGTTCGGGGGGACCGGGTTCGCGGCCTCGGCGAGCGAGATCGGCGAGGGCGAGCTCACCCTGGTGGACGTCGCGGCCGCGCAGACCACCCCCGAGGGCGAAAGGGCCCTCGCAGCCCGCGCCGGTGAGCCAGTGACCTTCGTCGGGTTCGTCGTCCGCCGCGACGACACGCCCGCCGACGAGCTTCTGCTCACGCGCTACGTCGTCTCGTGCTGCGCGGCCGACGCGACCGTCGCCCAGGTGCGGGTGGTCAACGTCACGCCGGGCGAGTTCGAGCCCGACGACTGGGTCGAGGTCACGGGGCCGATCTACCCCCTAGGCCGAGAGGTCATCCTCGACGCTCAGCAGGTCCTCGAGGTCGACCGTCCCGACCGCCCCTACCTCACGCCCTGAGCTGGCCGGTCGGCGTCGTGTAGCCTCGGCCAGTGCTTGCCGCCACCGCATCGGTGTGGGGATCCACGATCCTCGCCGTCCTCGCCGTGAGCGCTATCGCGTTCGCCGGGATCGTTGTGCTGGTCGTCCAGGAGGACCTCCTGCGGCGGATCGTCCCGGTCCTCGTGAGCTTCGCAGTCGGCGCCCTGCTCGGCGACGCCCTGTTCCACATCCTGCCCGAGCTGGCCGTGGACGGCGGCATCACCGAGGGGCTCTCGTGGGTGATGGCGCTGTCGATCCTGTTCTTCTTCGTGCTGGAGAAGTTCATCCACCTGCACCACCAGCTGAACGCACCCGAGCACCGGCACGTCCACCCGGTGGTGCTCACCAACCTGCTCGGCGACGGGGTGCACAACTTCGTCGACGGCGCGATCATCGCAGGCTCCTTCCTGGTGAGCCCGTCACTAGGCCTCGCGACGACGATCGCCGTGGCCCTGCACGAGATCCCGCAGGAGATGGGCGACCTCGGCGTGCTGGTCCACGCGGGTCTGGCGCCGAAGCGCGCGCTCGCGTACAACGTCGCCTCCGCGATGACGGCGCTCCTGGGGGCCGTCATCGCGCTCCTGCTCGACGGGGCGATCGACGGGATAGAGCGCCTGCTCCTCGCGATCTCGGCCGGGGCCTTCATCTACATCGCTGGCTCCGACCTGATCCCGGAGCTGCACAAGGGAACGAGCATCCGCACCAGCGTCCTTCAGTTCCTCGGCATCGCCGCCGGCTTCGCCGTGATGGCCGCGCTGTTGGCGATCGAGTAGTCCTCAGGGCCGTCGAAGGGCCCGGTCGAGCGCGCGCCTGGCCTCGGCGGGGCCGAACCCGAGCCGCCGGGCCCGGTCGACGAAGACCTCGGCGGCCTTCGCCAGGTGCCATTCCGGCGAGCCGTCGGTCAGTCGAGCCGCGACGAACGTGCCGCTCCGCCCTCGCCCGACGAGCAGGCCCTCGGCCTCGAGCATCCGGTAAGCCTTGGCGACCGTGTTCGGGGCCAGCCCGAGTTCGAGCGCGAGCTCCCGGACGGGCGGGACGCGCGCCCCCGGCGACAGCGTGCCGCGTTCGATCCGGGCTCGCAGACCGCGGGCGAGCTGCTCGGAGGCCGGTGCGCGCGAGGAGGGCTCGATCCGGATCCGCATCGGTCGCATCATCTCGCGCCGCCGGGGCGAGCGCGCGTAGTAGGTTTCGCTGCGATGACGCTCCGGATCGGCATCGGGCTGTTCACCGGCCAGATCCCGGCTGGCTCGGCTCGAACCTTCGCGCAGGAGTACCGCGAGACGCTCGAGCTCGTGCACCTGGCCGAGTCTCTCGGGTTCGACTCGGCCTGGGTTAGCGAGCACCACGGCTCCTCGGACGGGTACCTACCCTCTCTCCTGCCGATGCTGGCGGCTTTCGCGGCCGTAACCGAGCGGATCGAGCTCGGCACCGGGATCGTGCTGACGCCCTTCCACGAGCCCCTGCGCCTGGCCGAGGATGCCGCGGTCGTGGACCAGCTCTCGGACGGACGGCTGATCCTGGGTCTCGGGATCGGCTGGCGGGAGGAGGAGTTCCGCATGTTCGGCGTCCCGATGCGCGAACGGGCGCAGCGAACGGCCGAGACGGTGGAGGTGCTCCGGCGCGCCTGGACCGGCCGCCGGTTCTCGTTCGAGGGCGCCACGATGCGATACGACCGCGTCAAGGTGACCCCCGTCCCCGCCCGCACCGGCGGACCGAGGATCTTCCTCGGCGGGTACGACGACCGCGCGGTGCGCCGCGCGGGGCGGATGGCAGACGGCTACATCACCGATGCCACTGAGCCCGACGACCTGCGCCGCGCGCTGGAGGTCCTGGACGAGGGAGCCCGCGGCGTCGGGCGCGAGCCGCGATCGCTCGCGCTCGCGCTGACGCAGAATGTCTTCCCGTGGCGAGGCGGGGACCACTGGGACCTGCTCCGTGAGGGCCTCACCCAGCAGCTGGGCGCATACAGCGCGTGGGAGGAGGGCCATGACACCCCCGAGCGCGACGAGCTGACGCCCGCCCTCGCCGACGAAGGGGAGACCCGTCGCTGGACCTTCGCCGGCGAGCCGGAGAAGGTGGTCGCCGCGCTTCGCTCGATGGTCACCAAGCACGCCGACCGGGACGAACTCCACCTGGTGGTTCGACTGCACTACCCGGGGATGGATCTTGCGACCGCAGCGCGCGCCACGGAGCTATTCGCGAGCGACGTGATGCCGGCGCTGCGGGCGACCTGAGCTGGACTTCGCGCCGACCTCCACCCACGGAGGGCTTCCCGGCCGGCGCCGGGGCGACTAGGTTGTGCCCCGGACATGGAGACCGTTCGAGACATCATGAGTCGGGACCTCGTCACAGTCGAGCCCAGCGCCACCGTGGCCGAGGCCGCCACGGTGATGGGTGGACGAGGCGTTGGCTCGGCGCTCGTGGTCGATGGGGAAGCCCCCGTGGGGATCTTCACCGAGCGCGACGTCCTGCGCGCGCTGGCGAGCGACTTCGATGCCGCCCATCACCCGGTCGCCGACTGGATGACGCACGACCCGGTGTCGATCGAGGCCCAGGCCGACGTGTCGGTGGCCCGCGACCTCATGCTCGAGCGCGGCTTCCGCCACCTCCCCGTGACGGACGGCGGCACGCTGGTCGGGATCGTCTCGCTCCGAGACCTATCGAGCCGCGAGGCCTAGAAGCCCGCCTTCCCGCGTTCGGGCAGGTCCGAGGTCGCCTCCTTCAGCGCCGCCCAGACCTCGCGGAACACCTCCCCCGCGTACGACGCCGGCTGGCTGTTCTCGCCTCCCATCGCCCCGCGAAGCGCGGAGGCGGTGACCTCCACGGCCTTCTCGAACAGGGGCCACTCCAGCTCTCGTGTCATGGTCGGAACCTCCGGTCGTCGGTGTGCGCGACAGGCTACCCGACGGGAGGGTTCGCCCTACTCGTAGGCGCGGAGTCCCGTGAGGGCCTCGCCGACGATCAACGTGTGGATCTCGTTCGTGCCTTCGTAGGTGAGGACGGACTCCAGGTTGTTCATGTGGCGGATCACGGGGTACTCCAGCGTGATCCCATTGGCGCCCAGGATCCCCCGCGCCTCGCGCGCGATCTGCAGGGCCTCGCGGACGTTGTTCAACTTCCCCAGGCTCACGTGCTGTGGGGCCAGTCGCCCCTCGTCCTTCATCCGGCCCAGATGCAGGGCGAGCAGGGTGCCCTTGTTCAACTCGAGCGCCATGTCGGCCAGCTTGCGCTGCGTGAGCTGGAACCCACCTATCGGGCGCCCCCACTGCACCCGGGTCTTGGAGTACTCGAGCGCGGTCTCGAAACACGCGCGTGCAGCGCCCATGGCGCCCCAGATGATGCCGAACCGCGCCTCGGAAAGGCAGGAAAGCGGGCCTCTGAGACCGGTCACGTCCGGCAGGACAGCATCCTGCGGCAGCCTCACCTCGTCGAGCACGAGCTCAGAGGTGACCGAGGCACGAAGCGAGAGCTTGCGGTGCACGTCGTTCGCCGAGAACCCCGGCGTGTCGGTCGGCACCAGGAACCCGCGGATCCCCTCGTCGGTCTGCGCCCACACGATCGAGACGTCCGCGACGCTGCCGTTGGTGATCCACATCTTCGTCCCCGACACGACCCAGTCCGAGCCGTCGCGCCGCGCGCTCGACCGCATGTTCGCCGGATCCGAGCCGAAGTCCGGTTCGGTCAGGCCGAAGCACCCGATGACCTCGCCCCGGGCCATCGCCGGGAGCCACCGCTGCTTCTGCTCCTTCGAGCCGAACTTCCAGATCGCGAACATGCAGAGCGAGCCCTGGACCGACACGAAGGAGCGGAAACCGCTGTCGCCGGCCTCCAGCTCCAGGCAGGCCGCACCGTAGGAGACCGCGTTGGCGCCCGCGCACTCGTAGCCGGTGAGGTGCATGCCCAGGAGCCCCATCGCCCCGAGCTCCTTGGCAACTTCAAGCGGGAACTCGCCGGCCTCGAACCAGCCCTCGATCCCCGGCAGGACGCGGTCCCCGACCCACGTCCTGACGGTGTCCCGGATCGCCCCCTCCTCGTCCGAAAGGAGCCTGCCCAGATCCAGATAGTCGAGCGGATCGATGGGATCGGCCATGGCGGTCCGCTAGCCTAGCGCCGAACACAACCCCATGGCCGGGGAGGACGTCCCATGCACGGCGGTCGTGACCGCCCGAACTGACGATGCTGTTCCCCACCACCGACTTCGCGCTCTTCTTCGCGGTGGTCTTCGCCCTGCACTGGACGCTGCACCGGTTCCACACCGTTTGGAAGTGGTTCATCCTGGCGGCGAGCTACGTCTTCTACGGCTGGTGGGACCCCGGGCTCGTGTGGCTCCTCGCACTGGTGGGCACGCTCGCTTGGGGCGCCGCGCTGTGGGTCGAGCGCCAGGAGGACGAGGGCCGCCGGCGGCGTCGCACGCTGGTCGCGGTCGCGGCGCTCCTGCTGCCGCTGGCGTGGTTCAAGTACTACGGTTTCTTCGCGCTGAACATCGCCAACGCGTTCGAGTCGTTCGGCCTGCGGCCGCCGCTGCCCCTCCTCCAGGTCTTGCTGCCGATCGGGATCTCGTTCTACACGTTCATGGCGATCAGCTACGTGGTCGATGTCTCGCGCTACGAGATCCAGCCGTCGCGCTGGCTCGACGTTGCCGTGTACCTCTCGCTCTTCCCGCACCTGGTCGCCGGCCCGATCGTCCGAGGCGAGGAGCTGATCCCGCAGATCCGACGACGCCGCGACGCGAACGCGATCGACCTGTCGCGCGCCACGTTCTTGATCTTCGGCGGTCTCTTCAAGAAGGTGGTGATCTCGAGCTTCCTCGTGAGCCAAGTCGTGGACCCGGTGTTCGGCGCGCCGTCCGCGCACGGGGGCCTCGAGGTCCTCATCGCGATCTACGCGTACGCGATCGTGATCTACGCCGACTTCAGCGCCTATACGGACATCGCGATAGGCACGGCTCTCCTGCTCGGGTTCGAGTTCCCCGCCAACTTCGACCGCCCTTACACGGCGGTCTCGATCCAGGACTTCTGGCGCCGCTGGCACATGACGCTATCGCGGTGGCTCCGCGACTACCTGTACATCCCGCTCGGCGGAAGCAGGCACGGCGAGCTCCGCACCGCGATAGCACTCATGGTCACGATGACCCTCGGCGGGTTGTGGCATGGGGCGGGATGGACCTTCCTGGCATGGGGCGCGTACAACGGCCTCGGCCTGGTGATCGGCCGCCGGCGCAGGCTGCGGGCGGCGGCCCGGGGTGTCCCTTCGGCCGCCTCCCGGTGGATGAAGGCCCGGCAGCAGATCCTGACGTTCCACCTGGTCTGCCTGGGGTGGGTGTTCTTCCGGGCGGATTCGTTCGACTCCGCGTTCCAGCTGCTCGGCCGGCTGGGCGCGCGAGGATCGACCGAGCTCGTGACCCCAGCGGTACTGCTCGCGATCGCCGGGATGCTCCTGGTCCAGTACCTGCCGAGCACGCCGGTGCTCCGCGTTCGCATCGCGTTCTCGCGTATGGCACCGGCGCTGCAGGGCGCGGCGCTGGCGCTCGTCCTCTTCGCGATCACGACCCTGGGGGGCCAGGGCGTGACCCCCTTCATCTACTTCCGGTTCTGACATGGCGATCGGAACCTTCCATGAGCGCGTAGACGAACCGGTCGAGCCGATGCGGCGGGCACCACGGCTGGTGGGACCGTGGCAGGCCGGCGCCGCGCTCGGCATCTGCCTCGTGCTCTGGGCCCTGCTAGCGGCGCCGGTGCTCGAGCGCAACGCGGCCGCGGGGCCCGTGGGCGCCCGCCGCAGCACCGCGCTCGCCGTGCTCCGACCTCTCCTGGCGATGTCGGAGCGCCTCGGGCTGGTCGGGGCGACCGACTCGGTCGAGCGGGCGCTGGGGCGCGATCCCGAAGCTCAGCCCGGCGGCGAGCTCGTCCTGCCCGACTTCGAGCTCCCTCCCGAGGCCTACGAGCCCACCCCGGTGTTCCCGCCGTCTCCCGGCGACCGCAGGGCGGCCACGTCGCGGAACGGCGGCGACGACAACGGCGGCGGTCGATCCGAGGGCGAGGGGGTACGCGAGGAGCCTGAGGGCGACCCGACCGCCCTGCGCGAGCCGACGAGCTCGAACGAGCTCCGGGTCGCCGTGATCGGGGACTCGCTCTCGCAGGGACTTGGACCGGCGATCGAAAGGTGGACGGATCCCCGCGTGGTTCGGGTGCTTTCGCTCGGCCGCCAGTCCACGGGCCTGTCCCGTCAGGATTACTTCAACTGGCAGGCGGGCATGCGCCAGATCGTCGAGGAGTTCCGACCGGACCTCGTCTTCATCCTGCTGGGCAGCAACGACGCCCAGGCCCAGATCTCGACCGACGGCACGGCGATCCCGACCGGCAGCATCGACTGGGTCCAGGGGTACCGCGCGCAGGCCGCCCGCCTCCTGTCCGAGGCCACGAGCGCCGGCACGCGGGTCGTGTGGGTGGGGATCCCGATCGTGGAGGAACGCAGCCGGTGGGACTTCTACCGGCGCGTGAACGAGATCTACCGCGACACGGCGAAGGCCGATCCGCTGGGCAGCTACCTCGACACGTGGTCGCTTTTCCGAGCCAGGGACGGCGGCTACCGCGCGTTCGTGCGGAACGAACGAGGGGTTCTGCAGGAGATGCGGGCGCCCGATGGCATCCACTTCACGCCGAACGGCTACGCCTACCTAGGCCGGATGGCGCTGCGGGCTGCCGCCGAGTCCTTCGGCCTCGCCCAGGAGGCGGTGACGTTCCGCCTGTAGCGCCCGAGCCCTCCCGGCAGGTCCCGGCGAGATGTCGAAACCGCGCGTCGTCGTTCGTCGTTAGGGTTGGACGGGGCACGGGAGCCGCGTCGGGCAGAAGGAGGTCGGTATGCAGTACATGCTCCTGATCTACGGGGACGAGGAGGCCTGGATGGGTATGGCCACCGAGGAGCAGGGCAAGGCCATGCAGGAGTGGAACGACTACACGCAGTGGCTGAAGGACAAGGGGTGGTACCTCGCGGGGGACGCGCTGCACCCCACGACGGCGGCGACGACCGTCCGGATCCGCGAGGACCAGACCATGACCACCGACGGGCCCTTCGCTGAGACCAAGGAGCAGCTCGGCGGCTACTACCTCGTGGACTGCGCGAACCTGGACGAGGCCATCGAGGCCAGCGTCAAGTGTCCGGGGGTGCACTTCGGAACGCTGGAGATCCGCCCCGTCATGGACTTCAGCGGGGAGGGCCAGCCGTCGTAGCCGAAGTCGCCGAGCGCGTCGTCGACCGCCTGTTCCGGGAGGAGCGGGGGCGGGCGGTTGCGACCCTGATCCGGGTCCTCGGCGACTTCGACCTGGCCGAGGATGCCGTCCAGGAGGCGTTCATCCAGGCCCTGCGGACATGGCCCGAGCGCGGCGTGCCGAAGAACCCCGGCGCCTGGATCACGACGACGGCCCGCAACCGGGCGATCGATCGGTTGCGCCGCGAGCGCACCCTGCGCGAGAAGACCGAGGCGATCGCCCAGCTCTCGGCGCTCGAGGCACTCGGCGGAGACGAGACCGACGTGAGCGGGATCCCCGACGACCGGCTGCGGCTGATCTTCACCTGCTGCCACCCGGCCCTGCCGCTCGAAGGGCGCGTCGCCCTCACGCTGAAGACGCTCGGGGGTCTGTCGACGGACGCGATCGCGCACGCCTTCCTCGTTTCCGAACCCGCGATGGCCCAACGCATCGTCCGCGCCAAGCGGAAGATCCGCGGCGCGGGCATCCCCTACCGCGTCCCGCCCCCCGAGCTCCTGCCCGAGCGCCTCCCGGGCGTGCTGGCCACGCTGTACCTAGTGTTCAACGAGGGGTACGGCTCGACCTCGGGGCCGCTGGTCCGCGTCGAGCTCTGCGAGGAGGCGATCCGACTCGCCCGCGTGCTCGTGGAACTCATGCCGAACGAAACCGAGACCGCCGGCCTTCTCGCGCTGATGCTCCTCCAGCACTCCCGGCGCGAAGCGCGCACCACCCCCGAGGGCGAGCTCGTCCTGCTCGAGGACCAAGACCGCGCCCGATGGGATCACGACGCGATAGACGAGGGCCTCGCCACCTTGGATGCCGCGATCGCCGAGCGGCGCCCCGGGCCCTACCAGCTGCAGGCGGCGATCGCGGCGCTGCACGCCCGTGCGCCGCGTCCCGAGGACACCGACTGGCCGCAGATCGCCGCGTTGTACGGACGCCTCGCCGAGGCGTCGCCGTCGCCGATCATCGAGCTGAACCGCGCCGTCGCGATCGCGATGGCCGACGGCCCCGCTCGAGCCCTCCCGCTCGTAGATGCGCTCGCGGGCGACCTCGACGGCTACCACCTGTTCCACTCGACCCGCGCCGACCTGCTTCGGCGCCTCGACCGCCGGGACGAGTCCGCCCGGGCCTACGGTAAAGCGCTCGAACTCGCCACGAACCCGAGCGAGCGAGCGTTCCTCGAGCGCAGACTCCGCGAAGTCACCGGTCCTTGGACGAGGTAGGTCAAGATGGCGCCCGATCGGGATCGGCCGGTCGCGGCGGGTCAGCCGACGGGGACCTCCGGGAGCTCGGCTAGGGCCGACTCCTCCTCGGCTGGGTCGAACTCGACCTCGGGCAGCCTGTTGTTCAGGTAGTCGTCGTACGCCTGCATGTCGAAGTGCCCGTGCCCGCTCAGGTTGAACAGGATCACGCGCTCCTGCCCGGCCTCACGGGCCGCGATCGCCTCGTCGATCACGCCCTTGATCGCGTGCGCGGGCTCGGGACCCGGCACGATCCCTTGTGTGGACGCGAACAGCGTCGCGGCCTCGAAGATGGCGTTCTGAGTGTAGGCCGCGGCCTCGATGTGCCCGCCGCGGACCAGCAGCGACAGCGACGGCGAGTCCCCGTGGTACCGGAGGCCTCCCGCGTGCACCGGCGCCGGCACGAACCCGTGACCGAGCGTGTACATCGGCACGATCGGCGCGATCTTCGCGGTGTCGCCGTAGTCGTAGGCGAAGACGCCCTTCGTGAGCGTGGGGCACGCGGCCGGCTCGGTCGCCAGGAACCTCACGTCGGGTGTATCTCTTCGGAGCTTTCCCGCCATGAACGGGTATGCGAGGCCGGAGTAGTTCGAGCCGCCGCCGACGCACCCGACGATCACGTCGGGCTGCTCGCCCGCCATCTCCATCTGCTTCTGGGCCTCCAGGCCGATCACGCTCTGGTGGAGCAGAACGTGGCCCAGCAAGCTGCCGAGCGCGTAGTTGGTGTCCTCGTGCGTAGCGGCGTCCTCGACGGCCTCGCTGATCGCGATCCCGAGCGAGCCGGTCGAGTCCGGGTGCTCGGCCAAGATCGCGCGACCGGAGTTCGTGGTGTCCGAAGGCGAGGCGGTGACGTTCGCGCCGAACAGCTCCATGAACACGCGCCGGTACGGCTTCTGCTCGAACGACGCCTTCACCATGTAGACCGTGCAGTCCAGGTCGAAGAAACGACACGCCATCGCCATCGCGGAACCCCACTGCCCCGCCCCGGTCTCGGTCGCGATCCGGCGGATCCCGGCCTCCTTGTTGTAGAAGGCCTGGGGAACAGCCGTGTTCGGCTTGTGGGATCCGGCGGGCGAGACGCCCTCGTACTTGAAGTAGATCCGAGCGGGGGTGTCGAGCTCCCGCTCCAGACGCGTGGCCCGGAAGAGCGGGGAGGGCCGCCAGAGCCGGTACACATCTATGACCGGACCGGGGATGTCGATCCACTGATCGGTCGAGACCTCCTGCCCGATCAGCGCCATCGGGAACAGCGGCGCCAGGTCCTCGGGGCCGATCGGCTCCTTCGTGGCCGGGTTGAGCGGCGGCAACGGCTGCATGCCCGCCTGCACGATATCCGGCATCAGGTTGAACCAGGCGCTCGGAACATCATCGGGGGGAAGGTCGAAGCGGGTGCGCTCGGTCATCGCGGCCTCCTTCGGATGGAACGCGAAGCCTACCGGCCGAAAGCCCGCTCGCGCCAGGCCACCGTCACGTCCCGTCGATCGCCTGCGACGAAGGGGGCTTCGTGAGGTCGCCGCGAGCGCCGAAGATCTCGGCCACCCGAGGCAGGAGGTCCACCGGGGATCACGTGCTCCCTTCGGAGGGCGGACCGACCTCGAGCCACCCGTCCACCTCGCGGACGGGGAAGACCGGCACGGGGTCAGCAGCGGGACCGCTCACCGGCTCGCCGGTCGCCAGATCGAACTCGCTCTCATGGCACGGGCAGACGACCGTCTCCTCCCGTTCACCCAGCCCGCCCTCGGCCAGGGAACACCCCTCGTGCGTGCACTCATCGCCGAACGCGTACAGCTCGTTCTCGACGTGGGCGATCGCCACGCGGACGCCTGGCAGGTCGAACGCACGGAGCTCACCCTCAGGGACCTCCGCGAGCGTGCCCACCCGCCGGTAGCCATCGTCCACGGTCGCATCTTCGCCCATGCGGACGACCCCGGTACAGGTGTCGCCACACCGGCTCCGCCACGCATCTCACCGCGGACGTAGGGCTCACGCGCTCGCCTCAGCGGAGGAGGCGTCTCGTGCGATGCGGGTCACGGCCGACCAGCCGCGTTGGGCCACCGTCACGGCGCCGAGGACCGTGAGGATCGCCAGCGCGGGAAGCAACGCCCCGGGGAAAAGCAGTCCGATCATCATCGCGACGTAGCGTTCGAGCCGCTGGAAATACCCCTCGGTGAGCGAGACGCCCGCGGCCTCGGCCTCGGCCCGGATGTGGCTCACCGAAAGGGCGATGACGAGCGTCGCGAGCGCGAGTCCGGCCTCAAGCCGCAGGTCGAGCCCGGCGAGGGACCAGTAGAGGCAGCCGAACAAGATCACATCGGCCACCCGGTCCAGGACCGAGTCCAGGAACGCCCCCAGGCGACTCTCCTCTCCTCGCAGCCGGGCTACAGCACCATCAAGGACGTCGAAGATCCCCGCGGGGATCAGGAGCAGGCCGGGAAGCAGTCGGTCGCCGCGGAGGAGGAGGATCCCGACGATCGCGTTGGTCGCGAGTCCGAGCAGCGTGAGCTGCCATGGTCGCAACCCCGCTCGATATGCCCCCGCGAGCAGGACCCGATAGGGCCACGTGAAGACCCAGGCCATCGGCTTGCCCGCCAGTCCCTCGGCCTCGCGTGGCGCCGGAAGATCCCGGACCCGCGGGACCTCCTCGCCGTCCGCGTCGTGGTTCACGGCATCGAGGCTAACGCCCGGGCCGACCCCACGCACGGGTGATCAGGACCGGGGCTCGAACCCGACGACCAGGTAGTGGAAGGTCCCCGCGGGGGCCTCGTAGGCGACCTCGTCGTCGAGCCGCGCACCCAGGACAGCGCTGCCGAGCGGCGAGGTCGTGGTGATCGTGCGGACGCCGGAGGCGCGCTCCTCGGCGGACTCGGCCAACAGGTACGTCTCGTCCTCCGGCTCGTCGTCCTCGAGCGGGCGAAGGGTCACCAGCATGCCTGCGGTCAAGAGGTCCGAAGCCGGGGGCGCCTCCACGATGTCGGGGTCGCGAAGCATCCGCTCGAGGTTGCGGATCCGCGATTCCATCAGCCCCTGCTCGTTCTTGGCGGCGTCGTACTCCGCGTTCTCGCGGATGTCGCCGTGCTCGCGCGCAGCCTTGATGCGCTCGGAGATGTGGGTCCTGCCCTCGGTCTTCAGCTGCGCGAGCTCGCCCTTCAGGCGCCGGTACGCGTCGAGCGTGAGCGTGGCCGTCGGTTGGTGTCCGGCCGCGCGTGGCGGGCGGCTCGCTAGCTCCTCGGGCAGGTCCATCAGGCCGCCGAATCTACCAATCGTTACGAGGTCGCGGCCCAGGGGTTATCCGCGGTTCCGGCATCGGACGGTCGCGTCGCCGATGATGGGGCCGTGCTCGTTGAGGCGCTGGTCGGGATCGCGGCGGGATTGCTCGTCTCCTGGCTCGCGCTGCTCGTCTTCGTCT
>DATEDE010000083.1:0-4130 GCA_035286545.1 Actinomycetota bacterium
CTCGGGCTGCATCAAGCTCACGATGGATCTTCAGGTCAACTCCGACGACACCGTAAGCGGCACGATCCAGCTGGGTATCCAGAAGGAGCTGCTCGAGCTCTCGGGTGGCTCTGTCCAGGACCTGCTCGGCTCGGACTCGCCCTTCCCCAGCGACGCACCCGGGGTCACCGTCGAGGAGTTCGACGACGGCGAGTTCGCGGGGCAGGAGTTCACGTTCGACAGCGTTCCCATCGCCGAGTTCCAGGCGACGGACGACCCGGACGCGCTGAGCATCCTGCGTCAGGGCGACGTCTTCGTCGTCTCCGGCGTGCTCGACATGTCCGCTGCGAGCGGCGCCACCGGCGGCATCGGTGCGACGGGTCAGGAGCTGCTCGACAGCGCCGAGATCCGGATCACGATGACCTTCCCCGGCGACGTGCAGGAGGCCACGGGGACGATCGACGGCAACTCGGTGACTTGGGCGCCGGAGTTCGGCGAGCGCCTGGAGATCTCAGCCACCGCGAGCGCGATCGACGACGGCGATGCCGGAGACGCTGGCGGTGGAAGCGGCGGCTCCTCGACGACCATCATCCTGATCATCGTGGCCGTGGTCGTGGTCGGGGCCATCATCGCGTTCTTCGTGATGAAGGGCCGCAAGGGAGGTGGCTCCGGCGACGGCGAGCAGGCCGGGTTCGAGACCGCTCCTGCCGAGACGCCGGCCGAGACGCCAAGCGCTCCTCCCGCGACGCCGGCCGAGACGCCGAGCGCTCCTCCCGAGACGCCGGCCGAGACGCCAAGCGCTCCTCCCGCGACGCCGGCCGAGACGCCGAGCGCTCCTCCCGCGCCACCTGCTCCTCCGGTTCCGCCCGCGCCACCGAGCGAGTAGGGGGAACGCACCGTCGAAGGGCCGGCTCCGAGCGAGCCGGCCCTTCGCGCATCAGGTCATGCCTGGTCGGCGACGCGCGGTTCCGATGTGAAGCCGACCTCCTTGTGTGACTCGTCGCAGAACGGCATCGTGTTCGAGTGGCCGCAGCGACACAGCTTGATCCGAACGCCGCGATGGTCGGGCTTGCGTCTGCGCTCCAGCTCGTACGGCTTGCCATCGACATCGAGCACCCGAACGGGTCCATAGACCTTCAGCGAACCGTTCGGTCTGACGTGGATCTCCACCTGTGATGCCTGTTCGTCCACCCTCGCTCCTCGTGCCTGGTCGGGCAACGGTAGCGCGCCCAGACTTTCGGTACCGACCTTCGGCCGATGCCCGGGACCGAACGGCCTCCGTAGGCTCATCCCCGAGGAGGGGGAGCGGGGGATGCGGCAGGGGGATTCCTTTCGGCGGCGGATGGCGGCGGCGTGCGTCCTGGCCGCCTCGATCTTGGCCCTTTCCGCGGATCCCGCGTCCGCCTTGATACGCGGGTCGACGGGTTCCTGCGCCGAGCCCGTACGGTGGGGTCGGAGTGCCCTCGTGCGCGACGCGCTCGTTGCGCCGGGGCGCGACCCGATGGCGCGTTCCACCGAGGAGGTCGCGCGAGCGGCCTCGAAGGGGCCGGTCATCGTTCCGGCGGCGTTCCATGTCCTGGCCCTCGATCAGACGGCCGAGGGCGGGTGGGTCTCCGACCAGCAGCTCGAGGACCAGCTCGCGGTCCTGAACGCGTCGTTCTCCGGGGCGACGGGCGGCGCGTCCTCGCGGTTCGTCTTCGAGTTCTCGAGCGTGGACCGCACGATCAAGGCCCGGTGGTTCCTACTGACGAGCGGGACACGCGCGGAACGCCGGATGAAGGCGGCCCTGCGGACCGGGGGGCGTGACACGCTGAACGTGTACGTGGCGGACCTGCAGGGCGGCATGCTCGGGTGGGCGACGTACCCGTGGCAGACCAAGGACAACCTCGCCGGCGACGCGGTGATGCTGGACTTCCAGGCCCTGCCCGGCGGCGCCAAGGCCGCCTATGACGAGGGCGACACCCTCGTGCACGAGACCGGGCACTGGCTGGGCCTGTTCCACACGTTCGCGAACGGGTGCGAGCAGGAGGGGGACTCGGTGGGCGATACGCCCGCGGAGGCCTCGCCTTCCTACGGCTGTTCCGGTGACCGCGACACCTGCACCGCCGACGGGCTCGACCCGGTGACGAACTTCATGGACTACTCGCCGGATGCCTGCATGTTCGCGTTCACCCCCGGCCAGGCCGAGCGCATGGGCCTGGCCTGGGACACCTACCGCGCCTGAGCCGCCGATTCCGAGCGTGCGCGCCCGCGGTCGGGCGAACGACCCTCCCGCCGTGGTCGAAATGGCCTTGCGGCGGGTCAGAACTCGCTCCCAGGCTGGGGGAGGACGGATGGCGGGAGGAGCCCACATGAAACCGGTGCGGTTGTGGATCGGGTTGGTGCTGCTGACCCTCGGCGTGTTCGGGGTGCTGGATGCGACCGGCGCGTTGGATGCGGGGAAGACGATCGACCGGTGGTGGCCCGTCGCCATCATCGGGCTCGGGGTCATCGGCATGATCGTCGAACGGCGCGTCGCGCTGGGGCCGGCGATCGTGGTAGGCATCGGGGTCCTGTTGCTCGCCGGCCAGCAGGAGTGGGCCGACGAAGACCTGTTCGGACCCGCGATCCTCATCGTCGTCGGCCTGGTGGTGCTGCTCGGCGTGCGCCGGCCCCGCGGCGTCGAGGCGGATGGGAGCCGGGGCGACCGGCTCGTGATGTTCGGGGCTACGAAGATCAAGGAGCGCTCGGAGCACTTCACGCACACCGACGTGTCCGCCATCTTCGGCGGCGCGACGCTCGACCTGCGCGAGGCGCACATCGACCGGGAGGCGACGGTCGACGCGCTCGCGCTGTTCGGCGGGGTCGACGTCCTCGTCCCGCAGGGATGGCGCGTCTCGGTCGCCGGGACGCCGATCCTAGGCGGGTTCGAGGACAAGACCGAGACCCCGACCGAGCTCCCGTCGGACGCCCCCGTGCTGAACGTGAGGGCCACCGCGATCTTCGGGGGCGTCGACGTGAAGAACAAGGTCGGATAGGGCCGGGGTCATCCGATCGGGACACGGGCTCGGGGAACCGCGGCGTAGACTCGGGAACGAGATGCCGGTATACGAGTACGCGTGCGTCCACTGCGACGCCTCGTTCGAGAGGTTGCGGCGTATGGGCGAGCCCGAGCCGGCGTGTCCGAACTGTGGAGCAGACGAGGTCCGCAGGCGCCTTTCGGTCTTCGCGACGGGCCGTTCGGCCGGCGCCTCGTCCGGCGGCGGCTGTGCCTGCGGCGGAGCGTGCGCCTGTGGCGCCTAAGGGGTGATCAGGGTGGCTGGAAGCTCGAAGGATGCCTGGAACGAGGTCGACGAGCGGTTCTCCGAGTTCGGCCGGATCCTCGCCGATCGCTACCGCAAGGCTGGTGAAGAGCGGGGCGACGCGCCCGGATCAGACGAGACGCGCCGCAGGCTCGAGGAGGCGTTCTCGGCTGTCACACGCCAGCTGGACCAGGCGTTCAGCACGGTAGGCGACACGATCCGCGACCCGGAGGCCAAGGACACGCTGAAGCAGGCGGGAAAGGCGGTCCTGGATGCGCTGGGCTCCACCGTTTCCGACGTAGGCGAGGAGATCCGCAAGCGTCGCCCATCTTCCAAGGGCGACCAGGGGACGTCGTCCGCGAGCTGAACGCCGTGTGATCGCCGAGGATCTCACGAGGCGCGCGTGCGCGCTGCCCGAAGGCTCGTTCGCTGCGTTATGAACCTCGGACGGGGCTGCGTACGGCTCGGCGGACGCGGGCTCGACCTGGGACGAGCTCGCTGCCGGGCTCCCACCGGTGCAGCGCGTCCTCGTGATGCCCTGACGTGCGGGATGACTACATCTGCGGCATGAAGCCCAGCTGCATCATCATGCCCGCGATGTCTGGGTAGGAGTTGAACTCGACGATCTTGCCTTCCTTGACCCGGGCGAAGTAGGTGCCCTTGCCCACGACGCTCTTGCCGGTCGCAGGGATCTCCTTACCGGCCATCATCATGGGACCCGTGTTCGTCCCGGTGAACTGAACCTCGGCCGCGACGGAATCGTCGCCCACCACCCGGTTCATCTGCTTGACGCTCATGTCGGGAAAGGCCGTGAACCAGCCCTGCGCGTACTCGCGGACTCCGTCCCTCGTCGTGATGGGCGCGGGCACC
>DATEDE010000084.1:0-5646 GCA_035286545.1 Actinomycetota bacterium
GGCCGATGACCTGGGGCGGGCGCTCGAGGTGTTCGGCCGGGTCGGCGCGGAGCTGGCCTTGCGCTAGGCCTCGGCTAGCTTGTCCTCGAGCCCGCGGAGCATCAAGTCCAGGCCGTACTCGAACTCGAGGTCGAAGTCGCAGTCCGACAGGTACGGGAGATGCGTCGCCAGGTTGGGAAGGAGCTCGGGCGGGATCTCGGCGGCCAGCTCCTCGTGCATGGTCCCATGTCCCTCACCGCCGAACATGTTCGCGATCTCCGCCAGCACGAACCCCTGGATGAAGCCGCCGAAGGCGCGGAAGGCACGCACGGTCTCCTCCGGGCCAAGGCCGCGGGATGCGAGGATCCCGAGCGCGTGGTCCATCGGGCGGAGCGCCTCCAGGGTGTGGGCTGGCTGGCGCTGCTCAGACATCAGGGTGATCACGTTCGGGTGGCCCTTCAGGATCGTCCGCCACGAGCGGGCGGCCCCGCGGGCGGTCTCGCGCCAGTCATCGGAGGCGGGGGGGAACTCGTACTCGGCCATCACGGCCTCGACGACGCCACTCAGGATGTCCTCCTTGTCGGCGACGTGGTTGTACAGCGACATGGCCTCGACACCGAGCTCCCGGCCCATGCGGCGCATCGTCACGGCCTCAAGGCCTTCGGTGTCCATCAGGCGCATCGCCGCCTCGATGATCCGCCCCCGCGTCAGGGGCTCTCGGCGGATCGTCTTGGTCTGTTCCCTCGTCATCTCGTTGCCCCCACGGTTCGCAGGCGGTGGGGCATCGTCTCCCCCCGGCGGTGGAACACGAGGCCGTCTGTGCGGGTTGACAACTTACGTCGTACATGTACAATCCCGTACGTTGTAAGCATACGCCGTACGTCGGTCCGAGGCAATAACGGGCCCGGAGAGGCAGGGGGAAGGGATGAAGCTCAACCCGGAATCGATCGCGAGGGCAAGCAGCCGGCACCCGTGGCGGACGGTCGGCCTTTGGTTCGTGCTCATCATGAGTATGGGCTACCTGAGCAGTAACTTGCTCGCCGACGTCCTCAGCCAGGACATCGAGTTCACCAACGAGCCCGAGTCGGTCAGAGCGCAGAACCTCCTCGAGCGATCGTTCCCCGGCTCGGAGCAGAGCAACGACACGGTCTTCTTCATCGTGGGGTCGCCGACGTCCGACGTCGCCGACCCCGGCTTCCAGGCCCGTGTCACCCAGCTGACCGAGGGCATCTCCGCGCTGGGGCCGGACGTGATCGCCGGACCGCCGGTCTCCTACGTCGGCCTCCCGCCGGAGCAGACGCAGGGCTTGGTGGCGCAGAGCGGGCACTACGCGCTGGTGCCGGTGCAGCTCAAGGACAACACCGAAGCGCTCGTCGAGCAGGTCAGGGAGGTCGCTAGGGAGGCCACGGGCGACGGCGTGGACGTCTTGGTCGCGGGGAACCCGGCCCTGTTCGCCGACTTCACGAAGATCGCAGAGGAGGACCTGCGTCGAGGCGAGGGCATCGGTCTCGCGATCGCGCTGGTCGTGCTGATCGTCGTGTTCGGCGCGCTCGTCGCCGCGCTCCTGCCCATCGTGATGGCCATCTTCGCGATCGTCGCCGCGCTTGGCCTCGTTGCGCTGATCGGACAGCTGGTCGACTTCAACCTGTTCGTGACGAACATGATCTCGATGATCGGCCTGGCGGTCGGCATCGACTACTCGCTGTTCATCGTCTCGCGGTATCGCGAGGAGCGGAAGAAGGGCCGCGACAAGCTCGAGGCCATCGGGCACTCCGGCGCCACCGCCAACCGGGCCGTGTTCTTCAGCGGCATGACGGTGGTGCTCGCGCTCCTCGGGATGTTCATCATCCCGACCACGATCTTCCGGAGCCTCGCGGGCGGCGCGATCCTCGTGACCCTCGCAGCGATCGCCGCGTCGATGACGCTGCTTCCGGCGATGCTCGGTCTGCTCGGCGACCGGATCAACTGGCCGCGGCTGTCCAAGCGAGCTCGGGTCGACTCGGAACCCGATCCCAAGGGCGGCGCGTGGGATCGGCTCGCCCGTTCGGTGATGGCTCGCCCCGTCATCTTCCTCATCGCCGGTGTCCTGATCCTGGGGACGCTGGGCTCGTTCTACTTCCAGCTCCATCGAGGGACTTCGCAGAACGTCAGCCAGCTCCCGGACGACTTCGAATCGAAGCTGGCGTTCGTCACGCTCCAGCAGGAGTTCGCGGGCGGCACGACCGATCCGGTGCAGATCGTCATCAGCGGGGACGTCGCTTCGTCGGAGGCCCAAGCGGCGGTGGCCGAGCTCCAGCAAGCGGTCGCGCAGGATCCCGCCTTCGCCGAGCAGACAACGGTTCAGCCGTCCGAGGACGGCAGCGTGCTCCTGGTCCAGGCGTTCTTCCGAGGCGATCCGTCGAGCGACGCGTCGTTCAAGGGGGTCCGAGACCTTCGGGCCGAGATCGTCCCGGCGGCCTTCGGGCAGGTCGAAAACGTCGACGTCGCGGTCGGCGGGAACACCGCGTTCTTCACCGATTTCCTCGACGTCGCCAACCGGTATCAGTGGATCGTGCTGGCATTCGTGCTCGGACTGTCGTTCGTGCTGTTGACGGTGGTCTTCCGCTCGATCGTCGTGCCGATCAAGGCGATCATCCTTAACCTGCTCTCGGTGGCCGCGGCCTACGGGGCCGTGACCCTGGTGTTCCAGAAGGGCGTCGGGATCTCGATCTTCAACGACATCTTGCAGTTCCAGTTCGTGCGCGTCGAAGCGATCGAGGCCTGGTTGCCGCTGTTCCTGTTCTCCGTGCTGTTCGGCCTCTCGATGGACTACGAGGTGTTCCTGCTCACGCGGATCCGGGAGGAGTACGACCGTACACACGACAACACCGAAGCCGTGGCCTACGGGCTCCGGACGACCGCCGGGATCATCACCGGCGCGGCGATCATCATGGTTGCGGTGTTCACGGCGTTCGCGTCCGGGCGCCTCGGGCCGCTGCAGCAGATGGGGTTCGGCCTGGCCGTCGCCGTCTTCCTGGACGCGACCATCGTGCGAACCATCCTCGTACCTTCGACGATGCGACTGCTCGGTGACGTGAACTGGTACCTGCCTCGCTGGCTCGAGTGGCTCCCGAAGCTGAACGTCGAGGGCCACGTGGACGCCGAGGAGGCTCTGGCGATCCCGGAGGTTGAGACCGTGGGTGCGCGCGAGGACGGCTGAGGCGTAAGGCTCGGAAACCTCGGAAGGGGCCCGTGCGGGCCCCCTCCCCCATTGATAGGGTCCGCACGCGATGGAGGAGCCCGTCGATCTCGAGCTGCGGCATGAGCGGGATGCACTCCGCGAGGCGCTCGGCAAGGTAGGCGCCTGGAGCTTCGCGCTGGAGTCGCTCACCGCGGCGGAGGAGCGAGAGGCCGCGGCCGAGATCGAGTCTCTCGGCTACGGGGCGATCTGGGTGCCTGAGGCCGTCGAGAGCCGCGAGATCTTCAGCCACGCCGCCTGGTTGCTTTCGAGCACCGAGCGCGTCGTCGTCGCGAGCGGCATCGCCAACATCTGGGCCCGTGACCCCGCCGCCACGGCCAACGGCTGGCGGATGCTCTCGGACGCGTACCCGGGTCGATTCCTCCTGGGCCTGGGCGTCAGCCACGCGGGCTCGGTCGGGCGACGAGGGCACGAGTACCGGCGCCCGTACTCGGCGATGCGTGCATACCTGGAGGCGATGGACGGTGCCGGCTCGACGGCGCCCGAGCCGGAGCCGCCGCCCCGCATGGTCCTGGCCGCGCTGGGCCCCAAGATGCTTGGGCTGGCCGGCGAGCGGTCGCTGGGCGCGCACCCGTACTTCGTGCCGGTCGAGCACACGGCGTTCGCCCGCCAGCGATTGGGGCCGGGCCCGGTCCTCGCGGTCGAGCAGACCGTCGTTCTGGAAAGCGACGCGTCCACGGCTCGGCGGGTCGCGCGAGGGTTCGCGGCGGGCTACCTGGACACGCCGAACTACGCGGGCAACCTGCGGCGGATGGGCTGGACCGAGGCCGACGTCCGAGGTCAGGGCAGCGACGAGCTGATCGACGCCGTCATCGCGTGGGGAGATGCCGACAGGGTCGCCTCGCGCGTCCGTCAGCACCTCGACGCCGGTGCCGACCACGTGTGCATCCAGGTCGTAGCTGAGGACGACCTGGATCCCTGTCTGGCCGAGCTCCGCGAGCTCGCGCCGGCACTGCTGGAGAGCTAGCTAGGCGCTCGATCGGGCTGCACGCTCGGCGAACCGCTCTTGCACGGCCGGGCTCTCCAGCTCGCGAAGCGCGTCGCCGGCGATCCACCGGGCGGCGCGGGCGTCGATCCGCTGGATCTGACGGGCCGTCTCGATCGCTCGCGCGTTCAGCTCGGGGCTCCGCTTGCCGATCTGCCGGAGCGCCCACGAAACCGCCTTGCGGACGAAGTTGCGGTCGTCGGTCGCCTCGGTGCGGATGATCGGCAGGAACGTCTCGAACTGCTCGTCGGGGGCGTCCTTGCGATGGACCGCCGCACACGCCATCAGCGCGAACCCCGCTCGCTTGACGAACTCGTCTTCACGCGCGCTCCACTGGGCGGCCTTGCGGAATGCGAAGCGCGTTCGATCGAACAGGTTCCCGCAGACCTGGTCGCAGACGTCCCACGAATCGAGGTCGTGGACCCACGCCTCCATCTGAGCCTCGGTTACCCGCGCCGGGTCGTCGACGATCGAGGCGAGGATGCGCGCCTCGTGGATCTCCGAGTCCCACAGGGCGATCGCGAGCTCGTGGTCGCGACCGATCTGGCGGGCGAGCGTCCGAAGCTCGGTGACCGTGACGCCGAGCGCCTTGCGGGTGTTGATGCCGTACCGCTCCATCCCCTCCAGACGCGAACGGTCGCCCAGCTCGTTCAGCTTGCGGATCACGGCGCGTGTCCGCTCGATCGTTCCCACCTCCCGCGGCACCCACCGTACCGCCACGCCCGTGGGGCTGCCCGCCGCCCTCAGTCGTGGAGACCTCGCGAGCCCCGTTCCGGGTCGACGTCGTACGCGTCGCGCCGACGCCGCTGTTGGTCCGCGCGTATCTCGAGGTCTCGCTGGAATGCCCGCAGGCGTCGCTTCGCGTACCACGCCCCGATCCATGCGAGGAGCACGAGCGTGAACACCAACGACAGGACGAGGACGAGGGTGATCTTGAGGACCGCGCCCAGCACGCCGGCTGCGGCGGCAAGGAGCAGCAGTATCAGCAGGAAGACCATCATGCCCTCCATCGTACGGCCGTCCGGGCGAAGGCCCGTTAACGGGCGATGGCGTCCGCGAACCGCCGGATCCGGCCCGCTAGGGCGCCCGGTCGCTGGAGGGGGAGGTCGTGGATCCCGTCGATCCACGAGAAGCGCACCGGGTCGCCGATGGCGCGGACGGTACCCGCCGCCCGCTGCTTCTCTTCCACGAACCCGGCGGAGTCAGCGCTCCCGGGCGCCGAGCGCACTGCGAGGACGAGCGTCGGCACCCGGACTTGTCGGAGCAGCCCGAGCGCGTCCTGCTCCCACAGGGCTCGGAGGATCCGGAGGTGGTTCGCGCGCGAAAGGCGCGGATGGATGTTGCCATCGCCGTCGACGCGCATCAGGGACAGGAACACGGCCTCCACCTCGGGGGTGATCTCGACCTGGCCATGGAGGAAGTACCGGATCATCTCGAGGAACTC
>DATEDE010000085.1:0-2196 GCA_035286545.1 Actinomycetota bacterium
GACCTCGTCGGCATCGCGCTCCGGGTACCGGTTC
Organism: Actinomycetota bacterium; assembly: GCA_035286545.1. Classification (GTDB taxonomy): domain Bacteria; phylum Actinomycetota; class UBA4738; order UBA4738; family HRBIN12; genus DASSJM01. Next base: position 35 of record DATEDE010000085.1, read on the forward strand.
AGGGGCAGCAGGCGGACGGCCGCGGCAAGGTCCTCGCGGAAGGCCTCGGGCAGGGGGTAGGGGCACTCGTTCGTGTTCAGGCGCGCTCGCACGTCGAGCTGGGGCGCTGCGTAGGGCTCGACCTCGCGGAGCCCGGGGCGGGGGAGCGCGGGGCTGATGGCTCTACCCTCCCTCTCGGGGGCCACGGACGGCCCTACGGTTCGGTCGTGACGCGCTCTGGGGGAAAGCTTGCGGCGCTTGTCCCGCGAGGACTGAGATGAGACGGCTTCCCCCGGGGCTCGTCGCGGAGGCCCGACGCCCACAAGGGTGTCGTCCCGCGAGGACTGGTCCATCAGCACGGCGCCGCGCCTCCACGTCCGCTTCATCGGTCGACGGGAAGGGGGGAACGTGCTTGGCGTAGGGATCGACTGGGCGGAGGACGCGAACCAGGTGGCGTTGGGACGCGTCGGCGAAGGCATCATCGAGGAGTTCTCCGTCGCGCACCGGCCCGAGTCGGTGGCGCGGCTCATCGAGCGGATCTCCTCGCTCGAGTCCGACCCCGCGGAGGTCAGGGTGGCCATCGAGACCAAGCACGGCCACCTGGTGGAGGCGCTGGTGGAGGCGGGTTACGCGGTGGTGCCGGTGAACCCGGACCTGGTGGCCCGCAGACGAGGTCCGGCGCGCAAGAAGGACGACGGGGAGGACGCCCGGATCCTGTGCCTGCTCGCCCTGGATCGCCACAGCGTCCTTCGACCCCTGATCCCCCACGGGGAGACCGCGGCGGAGCTGCGGGCGATCGCGAGAGACGACGAGCGGGCGTCGCGGGACGAGCGAAGGCTGCTGAACCGGCTGCGGGCCGATCTGATCGCCACGTTCCCGGCGGCGCTCGCCTTCGCCGGCGAAGATCTCGGCTCCCCCACCTTCCTCAAGCTGCTGGAACGGCACCCCACGGCGGAAGAGGCGGAGGCGGCCACCGACGCCGAGCTCGAGAGCTTGTTCCGGCGAGCCAAGCACGGCTGGCCGGAGCGGACGGTCGCTCGGCTGCGGCAGGCCCTGGGGAGCTCGCAGTTCGTCGCCAAGCCCTACCTGGTGCGAGCCAAGGCAGCGACGATCCGGCTCACGGCCTCCCAGCTGCTTGCGATCGGCGCCCAGCGCCGGGCGTGGGAGCGGCGGATGGGCGAGCTGCTGGCCTCCCTGCCGGCCACCGGAGGTGAGGACACGGGGCAGGCGGTCCCTGACGGCGAGATCTACCTGAGCTTTGACGGCCTCGGTGCGCGTCTCGCCGCCAGGGTCGCCGGTGAGATCGGCGATCATCCTGAGCAGTTCAGCTCGCCGAACTCGCTGCAATGCTACGGAGGCAAGGCCCCGGTGACGAGACGCTCCGGCAAGAGCGAGTTCGTGGTGTCGTGCCGGCTCGCCTGCAACCGCCACCTCGCCAACGCGGTGCAGCAGTGGGCGTTCTGCTCGCTCCGAAGATCCGCCTGGGCCCGCGAGTTCTACGACTCCCAGCGAGCTCGGGGCAAAGGGCACCATGCCGCCCTTCGTGCCCTCGGGAATCGGTGGCTGGAGGTGCTGTGGCACTGCCTCCGCAAGGGCGTCCGTTACGACGAAGCGATCCATATCGAGAACCGGCGACGAGCCACGGCAGCGGCCGCGTGAGAAGGAGGTTGACCTAGGGTGTCTCATCGCGCTCGTCGGCGAGCGGCGTCCCGGCATCCTGGTCTTCGGGCCCGATCCATCGGCCATGCCCGGGCGCCAGTATCGGCGCGTTCGCCGTGCCGTGCTCGAGCGGCTGACCTGCCTGGTCTGGACGCCGCCCGCGGCTCCTCCGGTTATGTCGTGATCGAACGACCCCCGTCCCCGCGTGGGGCGCGAACGACATCCGAAGATATGGAGGAATCCTCCATATCCGGGTGCGGGATTGGGGGGTTCGGCCACCGCCCTGGAGGTGCGCTCCCGGCGGGGTGGGAGGTACCGTAGCGAAGGGTTCCCGAGGGGGGAGGTATGCCCGGGCATGTGCGGGATCGTGGGGGTCTTCTACAAGGGTGAGGGCGTGACCGGGCCGGTCGGTCAGGTCATGACCGACATGTGTGACCAGCTGTTCCGCCGTGGTCCGGACTCCGCCGGCGTCGCGCTGTACGGGCCGGCGCTCCCCGATGCCTTCGTGGTCCGCGTCGACCTCG
>DATEDE010000086.1:0-2059 GCA_035286545.1 Actinomycetota bacterium
CCCTGCGGCCGGTACTTCCTATAGAGGGACTGGTACTGCTTGTCCTCGGCCACGCTCACCCCTCGACGACGCCGCTCGGCCGGGGAAGCCTACGGGAACGATGTGGTGGCCGTGCACCCGCCGTCGACCACGTCGGACTCGAGCGCATCACCGGCCGGTTGCTCCGGTCAGGCGTCCCCGCGGCACCCGCCAGCGCCCGCTTACGGCTGCTCCCTTCCGGGCCTGACCGGGTTCACAGGTTGGCGTCGCGCGGGACCCGACCTTCAACGCTCCGTGCCGGGAGCGACTGCGGACCCGACGGGCCTCGGGCGGGGATTCAGCCCCGCTGAAGCGGATCGCGGGTACAGGGCACCGCTAGCTCCCCGCCTAGCACGGCCACCTCGGCGAGTATACGCGCGGCTCCGACACGCCCTCCCCGAGCAGAGCGGACCCCTGCGGGATAGGTCGGGCCGCTTCGGTAGGCTGCCGGACCGATGCTTCCGGTCGGCTCGGTCCTGGTCGATTTCGACGGCACGGCGTGCTCACACGACGTCGCCGAGCACCTGCTGATCGAGTTCGGCGACCCCTCGTGGCCCGAGTACGACGCGGCGTGGGCGCGTGGGGAGATCGACACGCGCGAGGTCGTGACGGCCCAGGCGGCGATGCTGGACGCGCCGCTCCAGGAGATGATCGCGTTCGCGCTGCAGCACTGCGCGCTCGATCCCACCTTCGGGCCGTTCGTGCGCTGGCTCGAGGGCCTCGGCGTGCCCACCACCCTCGTCTCGGACGGGTTCGGCTTCTACATCGGACCCCTGCTCCAGGCGGCAGGTATGGACGACGTCGGCGTGGTCACGAACACGTGGTCGCCCAGCGGGCAGGGGGCGATCCGCTACGGCAACGGACACCCCGAGTGCGTGGGGTGCGGGACCTGCAAGATGAACGCGGTGCTCGCCGCGCGTGCGGGGGGGCCGGTGGCATTCGTCGGCGAGGGGCGGTCAGACCGGTACGCGGCGCTGTACGCGGACGTCGTGTTCGCCAAGGACGTGCTCGTCGACGTCGCGCGGGCCGACCGCGTTGCATTCCTGCATTGGGACACGTTCGACGACGTTCGCGGAGCGCTCGAGACGCTGGACGAGCTGCCTGGCCCCGTGGGCGGCGAGCGGTGTCCGGGGTGGCGGCTCCCGTGAGCCTCGACCTGCCCGAGGGCTTCACGTCTCGCCCCGCCACGATGGGGGACGCGGAGGCCGTCACGGCCGTGATCGCCGCCTCCGAGACCCACCACATGGGGTTCGCCAACGTCGACGTCGACGACGTCCTGGCCGACTACAACGGCGCCACGGACCTCGCCCGGGACTCCCTCCTGGTATTCGAGGGCGACCGGCTCGTCGCCGAGATGCTCGTGGAGAACGGGCGGTACGCGGCCGGGACCGTGCACCCCGCGGCCGAGGGTCGTGGTATCGGCACCGCGATCCTGCACTGGAGCCGGGGGATCGCGCGCCTCCAGGGCGGGACCGTGGTCGGCGGGACCGTGCTGGACGCGAACGAGCCCGCGAGGAGGCTGTTCCTGGCCAACGGGTACGAGCCGTACTGGGAGTCCTGGATCCTGGAGATCCGCCATGACGCCGAGCCTGCGCCGCCGGCGCTGCCCGACGGGGTCCTCATCCGGCCCTTCGAGCCGGGCGAGGAGGCGACCATCCACCGGGTGATCGAAGACGCGTTCGCCGAATGGGAGAGCCGCCCACCCAACGCGTACGAGGAGTGGAGCGCGTGGGCGCTCGGGCGCCGCGGCTTCGAACCATGGATGCTGCCCGTGGCCGTCGACGGCCGCGAGATCGTGGGCACCGCCTTCCTGATCCGCTATCCGAACGACGGTGGCTGGGTGCAGCAGCTCGCGGTGGGCAAGGACCACCGCGGCCGCGGGCTGGGGCGGGCCCTGCTGCAGCACGCGTTCGGCGAGTTCTTCCGCAGGGGCGAAACCCTTACCGGGCTCTCGACGGACTCGCGCACCGGAGCCCGCACGCTGTACGAGCACGTGGGCATGCACGTGAAGTCCTCGTACACGCACTATGCGTCCGAGCTG
>DATEDE010000087.1:0-10691 GCA_035286545.1 Actinomycetota bacterium
GCCGGCCTCGGCGCCGCGCTCGATGCCGCGCGCGCGGGCGAACGCGTCGTCGTCTGTGACGAGGCCCCCATCGGCTCACGACTCGCTCCGGGTCCGACCCTGGATCGCGTCCGTGCGCTAGAGGCCGAGGTGCGCGCGCTCGCCGAGGTTCAGGTCCTCGACCGGCACGCGGCGCTCGGCGTCTACGAAGGCCCGAGCGTGCCCCTGGCCGCCGAGGACGAGCTCGTGCAGGTGCGCGCCGAGCGGATCGTGGTCGCGACCGGCGCCACCCAGACGCACCCGGTGTTCCCCGGCAACGACCTGCCGGGGATCTGGCTCGGCCGCGCGGCCTCGCGGATGGTCGCCCAGAACCACGTCCCTATCGGCGAGCGTGTCGTGGTCGCCGCCTCGACCGAGGAGGGGTTGGAGCATCTGTCCGCTCTGGTCGCCGCCGGCGCGAACATCGTCGCGGCCGTCGTGCCGTCGTCGGTCCGCGGCGAGGTTCCCGACAGCGTCGCGACGATCGTCGACGGCCGGGTGACCTCGGCGCAGGGGCGGAGGCAGGTCGCCGCGGTCTTCGTCGGGTCCTCGGAAGGGACGCGCCGGATCTCCTGCGACGCGCTCGTGCTCTGCCTCGGCCTCGCGCCGCGCGACGCCCTCGCGCGCATGGCTGTCGACGAGGCCGTCGAGGTCATCGGCGACGCCGCGCTCGGAGAGCAGGAACCTCACATGCACGAGGACGGCATGCTCTGCCTGTGCGAGGACGTGTCCTTGCACGATATCCGGCAGGCCTGGGACGAGGGCTATCGCTCCTCGGAGATCCTCAAGCGCTACACGACGGCGACGATGGGGCCGTGCCAGGGCGCGATGTGTGGGACAGCCCTCGCCTTCGTGGCGCGCGACCTCGCCGACTCATCGGGGATGCCCGCTCAGCGTGCGGGGACCCGAACGACGTCGCGCCCTCCGGCCCGCCCGGTGCCGCTCGAGACCCTCGCGGCCGCCGTCCACGAGGTGATCGAGAAGCGGACCTCCCTGCACGAGGTCCACGAGGCGGCGGGGGCCCGGCTGGACTGGTCCGGCGGGTGGAAGCGACCCTTCGGCTACGGCGACCGGCGCGAGGAGTACCGGGCCGTCCGCGAGCGCGTCGGCCTGATGGACGTCGGTACGCTCGGGAAGTTCCTCGTCGCCGGGACGGACGCCGCCACGCTCGTGGACCGGATGTTCCCCACCCGGGTCCGCGACCTGGAACCCGGCCGGTCCCGCTACCTCCTGTCGCTGGACGAGGCGGGGTACGTGTTGGACGACGGGCTGATCTGCGCCCTGGACGACGGCGACTTCTATCTCACGTCGACCTCCGGCGGTGCAGGGCGCATGGACGCCCGGCTGCGCGAGTGGGCGGATCTGCTCGGCCTGCACGTCCACCTGCTCGACCGCACCGCCGAGCTCGGCGCGATCAACGTCGCCGGACCGTTGGCCCGCAAGGTTCTCGAGCCCCTGTGCAACGATCCCTTGGACGCCGACGCGTTCCCCTACCCGGGCCACCGGGAGATCATCATCGCGGGCGTGCCCTGCCGGGCGATCCGGACCGGGTTCGTCGGCGAGCTCGCCTTCGAGCTCCACCACCCGCGTTCACGCGGTCCCGAGCTGTGGGCGGCGTTGATGCGGGGAGGATGGGCGTTCGACATCCTGCCCCACGGCCTCGACGCGCTGGAGCTGCTGCGGCTGGAGAAGGGACACCTGTACCTCGGCCAGGACACGATGCCCGACGACACCCCCGCCAAGCTCGGGCTGTCGTGGGCTGTGGACATAGGCAAGGGATGGTTCGTCGGCAAGCCCGCGCTCGAGCGGATGGCCTCGCTCCCGGCCTCGCGTCGCCTGGTCGGGCTCGGGTTCGACGGCGGGCCGGAGGACACGGCCGAGCTCCGGGGGATGCCGATCACGCTCGACGGGGCCGTGGTCGGCCGCGTCACCTCGGCCGAGCGCTCGATCGTGCTGGACCGGGCCATCGGACTGGGATGGATCCGATCCGCCGGGGACGGGTTCCCGACCGAGCTCCGGGCTGGCACGGCCGCCGCGCGCGTGGAGCCGACGCCCTTCTACGACCCAGAGGGGGTGCGCGTCCGTGGGTGAGGTTCGGGTGGTGGCGGTGCTCGCCGACGAGGCCGGTTGCGACCGCGTCACCGACCTGCCGGGCGCGTGCCGCGTCTCGCCGACCGAGGTGATGATCTTGGGAGACGCCTCGGTCGAGGTGCTCGAGCGCGCGGTGCGCGGCGACGATCCCGACGCCGTGGTGCTCGACGTCTCCGACGGGTGGGCGCTCGTGCCACTCGAGGGCCCGGGCGCGCGCGATGCTTTCACCCGTCTGTCCGAGCTCGAGCTGCCTGCCTCGGGGTTCGTGCTGGGCGAGGTTGCCCGGATCGGCGCGCGGGTGCTCGTCCGCCGGGGCGGCATCGATCTGCTCGTGCCCGCGATGCTCGAATCGCACCTCCGCGAGCGCATCCGGCGCGACTGCCGGGGGCTGGTGCCGTGAGCGGCCTGCTGCGGAAGAGGGAGTTCCTCCCCCGCCACGACCTCCGGCCACGCTACGACGTCGTGATCGTCGGAGGCGGGGTGAACGGCCTCTCGCTCGCCTTCCACCTGGCCGAGTACCACGGCGTCCACGATGTGGCCGTGCTCGAGCGCGCCTACATCGGCTCGGGCGCGTCGGGACGAAACACCCAGGTCGTGCGGGCCAACTACAACACGCCCGAGACCGTGCCCCTGTACAAGGCGAGCCTCGCGAAGTACAGGACGCTGTCCCAGGAGCTCGACTTCAACGTGCTGTTCACGAACCAGGGCGAGCTCGACCTCTGCCACACGCACGACTCCCTGCAGATCGAGCGCGAGAAGTCGCTGTTGAACCTCGCGTTCGGCGTGCAGACCGACGTGCTCACGCCGGAGGAGGTCCAGAAGGCGTGTCGGTTCGTCGACCTCACCGGTGGCGGAGAGCTGCCGGTCGTCGGCGCCTCCTTCCACCCGCCCGGGTCGTTCGCGCACCACGACTCGGTGGTCTGGGGGTACGCGGTCGCCGCCTCGCGCCGTGGGATCCAGGTGCACGAGGGCATCGCGGTGACCGGCATCGACGTTACGGACGGGCGGTGCGTGGGCGTTCGAACCGACGCCGGCCCGATCGCGGCCGGACACGTCGTCTCGGCCGTCGCGGGGCACAGCAGCGTGCTCGCCTCGATGGCCGGGGTTCGGCTGCCGATCGAGACGATGGCGCTGCAGGCGTTCGTGACCGAGCCCTACCGGCCCGTGCTCGAGGGCCTCGTCTCCTCGATGGACCTGTACGTATACGTCTCGCAGACGGCGCGGGGCGAGCTGCTGGTCGGCGCGGAGGTGCTCCCGTACACGACCTACTCGACGCGTTCGACCTTCGGGTTCCTCGCGGAGGCTTCGAAGCGCTCGCTCCAGATCCTGCCTTTCATGGCGAAGGCCCGCGCGATGCGCCAGTGGACGGGCCTGTGCGACATGACGCCGGACTCGAGCCCCATCCTCGGCGACTCCGGGGTCGAGGGGTTCTCCCTGATGGCCGGCATGGGCACCTGGGGGTTCAAGGGGGCGCCGATCTTCGGCGAGACCATGGCCGAGCTGATCGCGACGGGCCGAGTGCCTGCCCTCATCGAGCCGTTCGCGCTGTCACGGTTCCGGGCGGACCGGATGGTGCCGGACGCGGCCTCGGCAGGGACACACTAGGGCCGGACGTCTTGAGGAGGGGCTAACCGCCCGCCTCCCGGACCTCATCCGGATAGGCGCTCGCGCGGGACGCGGCCTCTTCCTGCTCGCCCTTGAGGACGCCCAGGATCGCCTCCATCTCCGTGTCGCCGACCGGCGCATCGCGCCCCGTGCCCTTGGCCGCCGCAAGGATCGTCCGCAGGTTCGCCTCGGCCATCTCAGCTCGGCCCTCGAGCTCCTTCACCCTCGCGGCCAGCTGACCCGCGCGACGCTCGGACTCCTCACGCGCCTCGCGCGCCTCGCGGGCCTCCTCGCGCGCGGTTCGGAGCTGGCCACGTAGCGTGCCGACCTCGCGCCCGAGCTCGATGGCGCGCTCGACCACCTCGCGTCCGATCTCCGAGTACGTCGCCCGCCCCTGCCCGCCGGAGGAGGACTTCGCTTCGGCCGCGCGTCTGGTACCGGAGCGTCGAGGCCGGGCGACCTGCTCACGCTCCCCCGGCTCGACCGGCCGAGCGTCGAGCACGCGGTACCTCCCGTCCACGGCCTCCAGGCGCTTTCGGGCGAGGAGCGCACGGACCGCGCGGGCGGCCGCGAGCGGCTCCGGCACGCCGATCTCCCGGCCCAGCTCCGCGGGTGACATCTCGACGAGCTCGCCGGGCTCCGCCCTGGCCGCGAAGGCGGCCAGGAACGCGTTGGCCCGATCCAGGCTTTCCTGGTTCACGTGCGACATCGTGTCCGATTCCGCCGCGTCGCGCCACCCCCGAGGACGAGCCACAGCCATCCGGAGAAAGAGTGACAAGACGGGCCCCCGGTTTGACTTGGGTGTGGGGTTCGGGTACAAATCAGGTGGCGCCGCTGGGACCTTCGGGTTCCGGCGGTGCCGCTTTTCACGCCCCTTCCAGCGCCGAGGAGCTCGTGCCCACCGGACCGCACCCGACGGCTCTCCCGCTCGCCGGGATCCGCGTGGCCGACTTCTCCCGGGTCCTGGCAGGGCCGCTGGCGACGATGGTGCTCGCCGACCTCGGCGCCGACGTCGTCAAGATCGAGCGCCCGGGCGCGGGCGACGACACCCGGGGCTGGGGGCCCCCGTTCGTCGGCGACGATGCCGCCTACTTCCTCTCGCTGAACCGCAACAAGCGCTCGGTCGCGCTCGACCTGGCGTCCGGGGAGGGAGCCTTGGCCGCCCGGCGTCTGGCCCTTGCCAGCGACGTCGTGATCGAGAACTTCCGCCCCGGCCTGATGGCTCACTTCGGCCTGGGTTTCGAGGGGCTCTCAGCCGAACGCCCGGAGCTCGTGTACTGCTCGCTCACGGCCTTCGGCGAGGAGGGCGGGTCGGCCTCGCGACCCGGGTACGACATCATCGTGCAGGCACTGTCGGGCCTGATGAGCATCACCGGACATCCGGGGGGCGAACCGACGAAGGTAGGCGTCGCGCTCCTGGACGTGGTGTGCGGCCTTTACGCCGCGAACGCGATCCAGGCCGCGCTCATCCGCCGAGGCGAGACCGGGCGCGGCGGACGCGTGAGCGTGTCGCTGTTCGACGCCAGCGTCGCAGCGATGGTGAACCAGGCCGCGAACCACCTGCTGGGCGGCCTCGTGCCCGGCCCACTCGGCAACCAGCACCCGAACATAGTGCCGTACCAACTGTTCGAGGCCGCCGACCGCCCCTTCATCCTGGCCGCGGGCAACGACCGGCTGTTCGAGCGCACGTGCGAGGTCCTCGGGCGTCCCGAGCTCGCTGCCGACGAGCGATTCGCGACGAACGAGGCCCGTGTGCGGAACCGCGAGTCCTTGATCCCGCTCCTGTCCGAGGCCTTCGCGACGCGTACCGCCGCGGAGTGGCTCGAGGCGCTCGAGTCGGCGGCGGTGCCGTGCGCGCCGGTCCGAGCGATGGACGAGGTGTTCGCCGCCTCCGAAGGTGCGGCCACCGTTCAGGAGATCCAGGATCCGGTCCGCGGCCTCCTGCGGCTCGTCGCCTCGCCGATCCGGATCGACGGTGCGCGGGCGCCGATCCGCCGACCACCCCCGCGCCTGGGCGAGCACACCGACGAGGTGCTCGGCGAGCTCGAAGCGTGAGCGCGCTCGAGCGCTGGGCGCGCGAGCTCGCCGGCTGGGGCATCCCCGAGGAGATCCTCGCCGCTGCCCCGGAGTCCCCTTGGGGGTTCCCCGCCGAGCTGTTCCGCGTGCGGGCGGAGCGAGCCGCGGCGCGCGAACCCACGGCATCCACCCACCGGGCGCTCGAGGCGCTCCTCGAGGGCGGCTCGGTGCTAGACGTCGGCGTCGGCGGAGGGGCCGCGAGCCTGCCGCTCTCCGAGCGGGCCTCGTCGATCGTGGGCGTCGACACCTCGGCGGACATGCTCACGGCCTTCGCTGAGGGCGCGAGCGCCCGAGGGCTGAGGACCGTGACCGTCCAGGGGCAGTGGCCGGACGTCGCGTCCGAGGTCCCCGAGACCGACGTCGTCGTGTGTCACCACGTGCTCTACAACGTGCAGGACCTCGAGCCCTTCGTCCGCGCCCTCGACGCGCACGCGCGCAACCGCGTCGTGACGGAGATCACCGCCACGCATCCGCTCGCATGGATGTCGGGGTTGTGGAAGCACTTCCACGGCCTCGAACGCCCCGAAGGCCCCACAGCCGACGACGCGTTCGAGGCCCTAGGGGAGCTCGGGCTCCCGGCCAGGCGCGACGTGGAGCTGAGGACGCCACTCTCGAGCGGGTTCGAGCGCCGGGAGGACGCCGTCGCTCTGGTCCGCCGTCGGCTGTGCCTGCCGCCCGAGCGCGACCCCGAGATCGCCGAGGCGCTCGGCCCATCGCTGGTCGAGAGCGACGGCCTGTGGGCGGCCGGACCCGCCGAGCAGACCCTCGTCACGCTCTGGTGGGATAGGGGCTAGACAGCCCACCCGAGGCCGGTCATGAGGGCACGGAGCGTCAGGCCGAAGCAGATGAACGACGCCCACGCGAACGGCACCCACGGAGCGATCTTCCTGCGCTCGTCGAACCCTATGATCGAGGCGTTGCCGGCCCGCGCTACGACGTGCGCGAACACGAACAGCAGCAGCGGGAGCAGTCCGTACACGTAGTGCAGGAGGTTGGACAGCGCCCCGCCGGTCACTACACGCTTGCCCAAGAGCAGCAGCACGATCCCGAACACGGCCTGGAGCCCGGTGATCACCTGGGCGACGGCGACCCAGCGCCAGAACAGGCCCCCGGGCCCTCTGCGCGAGATCCACGCGGCGAGCCCCCACACCCAGCCGACGGTGAACACACCCACGACCGCGAACCCGACGACGCGATGCAACCCTGACACGGGCCGGGATACTACGGGGTCCCGTGCTCAGACCACGGTGCGCGCCGTGAACTCGCTGCCGTAGCGGCGCTCGGCCATCCTGCGCCCCACCTCCGCCGCCAGGATCAGCAGCAGCGACGCGACGAACACCATGGAGGACACGGCGATGAGCTGGGGTAGCCGGCTCGGGACCCGCAGCGAGGCGAACAGGAACACTGGCCAGGTCGGCTCGGTCCCCGCAAGGAAGGAGGCGATCGCGAACTCGTCGAACGACAGCGTGAACGCGATCAGGAACGCCGAGACGAGCGCGGGGAGCAGGAGCGGCAGGGTCACCCGGCGCCACGTCTGCCAGGGGCTCGCGCCCAGGTCCTTCGCTGCCTCGTCCAGCGAGACGCTGAGCCGCTCGAGCAACGGCATGATCACCAGGATCGTGTAGGGCAGCGACACCACGACGTGTCCGACCGCGACCGCGTGCAGTCCGAGCCCGATGTAGACGCCGAACGCATTGGTGAGGAGCTTGTCCAGCGCCGTGAATATCACGAGGAGCGACACACCGAAGACGAGGTACGGGATCACGAGCGGAGAGAACATCAGCGCGGACGCCGCCGGCTTCCCGAAGAACCGCCGCCGGATGAGCGCGAAGGACGCCAGCACACCCAGGCCTACGGCAACCACGCTCGACACCGTAGCCACGATCGTGCTCCGCACGAGCGAGCCGATCAGCACCTTGTTGCCGAAGACGTCCTCGTACCAGTGCGTCGTGAACCCCTCCAGCGGGAACGTGGTGTCTCCAGCGTTGAACGAGAAGAGTCCTAGGAGCGCGATCGGGACGTAGAGGAACAACACGAGAAGGGCGAAGTAGATCCGGAACAGCCTGAGCGCGCCCCTGGAGGCCGTGATCTCCATCAGCCGGCCACGCTCCGCACCTGGACGAACCTGCCGAACAGCATCATCAGGCCGGCGACCACGAGCAGCAGGAACATCGCCAACACGGAGCCGAACTGCCAGTCGATCCCCCGGGTGAACGAGTCCTGGATCGCGTTCCCGTACATGTAGCCGCTCGTCCCACCGACGAGGAGCGGCGTGACGAACTCCCCGATAGTGGGGACGAATACGAACACGAACGCCGCCACCACGCCCGGCAGGCTGAGCGGCAGGGTGACACGCCAGAAGGTCTTGAGACGACTCGCCCCGAGATCACCCGCCGCCTCGAGCATGCTGCGGTCCAGGTTGTCCAGGCTGGCGAAGATCGGGAGCGCGACGAACGGGATCCACACGTAAGCGAGCACGAGCATCACGGTGAACTGGCTGTACAGCAGCCACTGGATCGGGTCGTCGGGGTTCCGAAGGTTGAGCGAGAACAGGAGCGAGTTCACGACTCCCGCGTCACCGAGGATCACCTTCCATGCGAGCACACGCAGCAGGTAGCTCGTCAGGAACGGCGCGATGATCATGAGCAGCAGGACGTACTTGCGCTTCCGCACGCAGAGCGCGAGGAAGTAGCCGATCGGGTACGCGAGCAGAACGACCGCGACCGAAACCGTGAGGGACATCCGGACCGACTTCCAGAACAGGCCGGTGTAGATGGTGTCTCCGCGGAGGAACCGCGCCCAGTCGTCGAACGACACCACACCGGCATCGGTCGGGAAGATACCTATCGCGCCGACGCTGTACGCGGCGATGAACCCCACAGGAACGATGAAGAACAGCAGGAGCCAAAGCAGCGGTGCGGAGAGCAGGCCCGCTGTCACCCGCCGGTCCTGCCTCCGCCAGCGGCGACTCGCCGCCGTCGTCTCGAGGGTCGCCAACAGCCTACCGCCGCCGGAACCGACGACTCAGGACGCCAGGACCTCGGCCCAGTACTGCGCGTACAGGTCGCGCCGCGGCATGTACGACTCGGGGATCGCGTTCGGCGGCTCGAGCACCGTCGGGTCGTCCAGGCCCAACGCCTCGATGATCCCCGGCGAGACCACGGACAGGTCGACCTGGGTGTTCGTATGCCCGTAGTAGTAGTAGGCGAGAAGGAACTCGGCTGCCACAGTGCTCGCCCACGAGTCCACGTACTCGTGTGCGTGGAAGTAGTTGTCGGTGTCGGCGAACAGCCCCATCCCGCACACCCAGGAGATCCGTCCCTCCTTCGGTTTCATGTACTTGTAGTTCATACCCTTGGAGTCCGCGTACCCGACCGTGTCCGGCCACGCGTAGCCGGCCCAGACCTCTTCCTTCTTGAAGGCGAGCCAGAAATCGTAGGACTGGTTCCACAGGAACCGGACGAGCGGCTTCTTCGAGATCAGGAAGTCGCGGACCTCGATCAGCTCGTCGTCGGTCATGTCGTACGGATCGGAGACGCCGAGGAACAACCCTGCAACGTGGAACATGTTCAGCGTGTCCACCCAGGCGATCTTGCCCGCATAGCGCTCGTCGAAGAGCACACCCATGGTGTCCTCTTCCGAGGTATCCACATGATCCGCGTTCACGAGCGGCGCGATGAAGCCCCAGTCGAGCGGTATGAAGTACTGCTGGCCGTCGATGACCCCGGACTCCATCAGTTTGGTGTTGAGGTTCGGGAAGTTGGGGATCAGCGACGTGTCCCATGGCTGAACGGCACCGAGGTCGACCCAATCCTTGTACTTGTAGCCGCACGGGTGCACCACGTCGTAAGTGGCGCCGGCAGCGACCTTCGTGTAGCCGGCGTCGTCGTTCTCGTACAGGATGAACTCGGGCGTGTCGCCCGTGTTCTTCAGGTACTGGCCCCAGAGGAAGTCCTTCTCCTCCTTGGGGTAGTAGTCGCCGTTGCCGTACCCTGACCAGTCGAAGACCTGGAGCCCGCCAGGCTCCTCCGCGATGGGCGGCCGGACGATGCCCCCGGTGGCGCTGGTGGCTCCGCCGCCTCCGCCGCCGCCTCCGTCCTCGGCGGCTTTCTTACACGCAGCGAGCAGCGCGGCGCCGAAGGTGGTCATGCCTGCGAGCTTGATGAAGCCCCGCCTGTCCGTGTTCTGAGCGAATAGCCTATCGAGTTCGTTCTCGTTCACGGCTCCCCTTCCTGGACGTCCCCCACCGATGTCCGCCGTATCATGCCCCGAACCTCCCCGAGACCGCCACTTGCACGAAAGGACAACCGTGAGACCTCGCATCGTCTGGCTCGCCCTGGCGACGCTGACGCTGGTCACGGCGGCCTGCGGCTCGGGGGCCGCGGCTCCGGACCCCGTCCCCCCCGACGCCCTGCCCGGCGAGGCGGGGGATGTCGTCGAGCTCGACGCGACCTTCGTCGCCGGGGACGCGATCGACTTCGCCGAGCTCGAGTCGATCCTCGAAGATGCCGGGTTCGCGGGTGGAACGCAGCGGATATTCAGCCAGAGTGAGATCGCACGACCTCAGCGATCCCTCGCACGCGTCCTGGCGTTCGGGGACGCGGCCGGCGCTCAGGCATACCTGGGGTGGCTCGAGGATCACCTCGACGAGGTGATCGGCACCGCCGAGCTCCTAGACCCGCCCGACGTGCCGGGCTCGGCGTTCCTCGCGATCAGCCAGCCCGAGTGCTTGTGTCCCAAGGCGACCCCCGTCTACCTCGCCGCCTGGGCGAAGGGCTCGTCCGTCCTCACGCTGGAGGTCGGCGGCAAGGGCGTCGAGACGGCCGACGTGCGCGAGCTCGTGACCACGCTGGACGGGGCAGTGGCTGCGTGAGCCTGGAGACGTTCGAGGCGTACGCCAC
>DATEDE010000088.1:0-5723 GCA_035286545.1 Actinomycetota bacterium
GGGCTACGCCGGGTGAAGCTCGTCCTCCACGAGGAACGCGATCAACTGGCCGACCGCGATGTGCGCCTCCTGGACGTGCGAGGTGAGCGAGCTCGGCACCTTGATCTCGATGTCTGCGAGAGGGCCGATCTCGCCGCCGGACGCGCCGGTGAGCGAGATCGTCCGCAGGCCCAGCGCCCGCGCCTGGTCGAACGCCCGGACGACGTTCTGCGAGTTGCCGCTGGTCGAGATCCCCAGGAGCACGTCGCCAGAACGGCCCAGCGCCTCGACCTGGCGGGCGAAGACCCCCTCGAAGCCGAAGTCGTTGGCGACAGCGGTGAGCAGCGAGGTGTCGGTCGTGAGCGCTATCGCGGGGATCGGCGCCCGCCGGCGGTCCACGGTGAGGGTGCTGACGAACTCGGTCGCCAGGTGCTGTGCGTCGCCGGCGCTGCCCCCGTTGCCACAGATCAGGAGCTTGCCGCCGCGGCGGACGGACTCGACTATCGCCGCTGCGGCGTCCACGATCGCATCCGAGCACGCATCGGCGGTCCGGGAGGCCGTGCGCGAGGTCTCGAGCAGGTACTCGCGGACGCGGTCGACGTTCACGGCTGCGCTCCGGCGAGGACCTCGTCGCGGATGAAGGATGCCGCCTCGCGCAGATCGGCCGCCACGTGGTCGGCGAAGGGTTCGGCCGCCGCCCGCTCCTCCTCCCCGTGGCCCGAGAGCACCAGGATCGTCCGGGCGCCGACGGCGCGGCCCAGCCGCATGTCGCCGGCATGGTCGCCCACGACCCATGCCTCTGAGGGATCGAACCCGTGGTCGCGCGCCGCCCGTTCCACCATCGCGGTGCCGGGTTTGCGGCAGGCGCACCCTTCGTCGGGCAGGTGCGGGCAGTGCTCGACACCGTCCAGGGCCACACCGCCCTCGGCGAGGAGCTCGCGAAGGCGGTCGTGGACGGCTTCGAGCCCCTCGGGCGTGAGCGTGCCACGGCCGATCGGGGACTGGTTCGTCAACACCACCAGCCCCAGCCCGAGATCCTGCAGCTCGCGCAGCGCCTCGAGTGCGCCGGGCACGAGCCGGAGTTCGCCGGGCCGGAGCACGTGCCCGATCTCCTCGTTGATCGTCCCGTCGCGGTCGAGCAGCACGAAACGGCGCTTCACGACGGCCTCCAGGTGAGTCGACCGTCGCTGGCCTCCACGCCCTGGTCTCGGAAGGCGAAGTCGGCGAACTCGCCGCCGTGCACCTCCAGCGCGGCACGGACGGCCGCTTGTCGCTCAGGCCGGCACGCGAGCAAGAGGTAGCCTCCTCCTCCAGCCCCGCAGACCTTCCCGCCTATGGCTCCGGCCTCCCGCGCGACGTGCAGAAGCCGTTCGATCGGCGTGCCCTCGGCTATGTGCGGGTTCATGCGCTTCTTGCTCTCGAAGGCCTCGCGCAGGAGGCGGCCGAGCGCGTCGATCTCAAGGGAACTCACGGCGTCGCGCATCTCGTAGGCCATCTCGTGCAGCTCCTTCATCCCGACGATGGTCTCCTCCCGTCCCTCCCGATAGAGCCGGATCTGAGTCTTGATCAGGCCGAGATCCGTCCTGACCGCTCCTGTGTAGCAGAGCAGCAGGTTCTCCCGGAGCGTCCGCGCGGCTTCCCCGGGGAGGTCCAGCGGGGAGACATCGACCCCGGTCGCCCCGAACTCGAGCAGGTTGAACCCGCCGAAGGCGGCCGCGTACTGATCCTGCCACCCGCCCGCGATCGCCAGGTCGTCACGCTCTATCGCGTAGGAAAGGCGAGCGACCTCTTCTCGAGAGAGCTCGCGCTCGCTCAGCAGCGCTAAGGCGCCGACGCAGGCCGTGACCAGCGCCGATGAGCCGCCGAGCCCGCTGCCGGGCGGCGCGTCCGAGGCGATGTCGACGTCCATCCCGGTCGTCGTTCCGAACCGGGCGATCGCTGCCTTCGGCAGGTCCATCACGCCGTCGTAGACGGGGCCCTCCTCCAGGTGGTACCTGACGAGGTGGCCCAGGTCCAGCGAGCGGATCCGCACCTGTAGGTCCTCCCGCGGCGTGATCGAGACGTGAGCGGCGTGATCGATCGTGGCCGCTAGGACCGCACCTCCGTGGCGCTCGTAGTAGTGGGGGAAGTCGGTGCCACCGCCGACGAAGGAGATGCGCAGCGGCGCACTGGCGCGGATCGTCCGGGCATCCATGGGCCCGGTCAGTATGGTCGGAGGTGCGGCGAGCGACCAGCAGCGGGGCCTCGACTAGTTGCTCAGGCGACGAACCGGACCACCCGCCGGCGCTGCTGTTCGGTCAGGCCTCCCCATACGCCGTAGCGTTCGCCGTTCTTCAGGGCCCAAGCCAGGCACATCTGCCGGATACGGCAAGACCCGCAGTAGGCAAGGGCCGGGCCCGCCTCCTCCTCGGAGGTCGGGAAGAACACATCGGGGTCGATGCCGTGGCAGGCAGCCTTGTCCTGCCACATGTCTGGGGGGGAGGGATTGTGGGGAAGGGTCTTGAGGTCGATGCCGCCGATCCGATCCTTGGTCACCCTCGTTCGACTCCTGCGCTCGTCGGAGGCGGCCTACGACCCGGGAGGGAGCGCGTGGCCTCAGCGCGTTTCTATCGTTCGGAACCGAACAGGAACAGTCTTGAAAAGTCGGAGCCGCCGTAGTAGACGGGGGACTTCAGCGAAGGAAGAGGGAAGCCCCGTCACCGGTGGTGAGGGCGATACCCCTTGCCTCCCAACGGATGCGCGCCATGGCCACCCTCCGGCCCCCCGGCACGTCGACGCTGGTCAGTACCCCGACCGGGCGGGTGCCACCGATCACCTCCTGTCCCGCCTTGAGCGGATCGCTCGCCTCCACCCCCAAGACCACACGGGTGGGGTGCCCGAGGTTGCGGACCTTCGCAACGGACTCCTGCCCCAGGTAGCAGCCCTTGCCACGGTCAACGATCGGGGCCTCGTCCAGGCCGGCCTCGGCGGGGAGGGAGTCCTCGTCCAGGTCGACCGGGAACCGCGGGAGGCGAGACCTGATCCGCCAGGACTCGAACGCCTCCGGGCTCACCGGCAGGCCCTCGGACCGCAGCAAGGAGACGGTCCAGGCCCCTGAGCTTGCAGGCCGAACGGCCGGTCTCGCTTCTGAGCGGCGGAGCGAGACGTCCGAGGAGAGTACGTACGGCTCCAGGAGCTCGTCGATCGGCCAAGGCTGCCCTGGCGACTGCAGGAGCAGGAACCCGCCGGGCGGGCGAAAGACCAGCAGATCCGCTCTGATCCGCCCGGTTGGTCCGAGCAGCAGGGATCGGCCCGAGCCTCCGATCGGCAGGAAGGCTACGTTCGCGGTGACGAGGTCGTTCAGCCACGGCTCGGCGTCGCCCCCCAGGACCTCGACGAGTATCCACCCATCCATGACGAGGATGCCGACGCCGGCGTCGAGGGCGTCGACCTGGTCCTGGAGGCTCGGGGCTGGTGCCACGTCTGGCAGGATAGGCCGTCGTGGACGTTCCGAGGACGCTGCTGGTTACGAACGACTACCCGCCGCGTGTTGGGGGGATCCAGCGCACCCTGGAGGCACTGGTGCGGTGCTTCGCGCCCGAGCGCATCGCGGTGTTCTGCCCCGTCTTCCAGGGCGCCGGGGTTTACGACTCCGGCTCGCCCTACCGCGTCTTCCGGCAGCCAGAGGCGTTCGTGTGGCCTACGCCGGACATCGGGCGCCGCGTGGCCGACGCCGCGGCGGAACACCGCGCCGAGGTCGTGCTGTTCGGCGCCACGTACCCGCTCGGGCTCTTGGGTCCCAGGGTCGCTCGGTCGGGCATCCCCTACCTGAGCGCGGCCCACGGGTTCGAGTACTGGCTTTCGATCGCGCCCGGGTCGCACGCCCTCGTTCGCCGAGCCACCGGGCACGCATCGCGTGTTCCCGTGATGTGCAGCGCATTCATCGCCCGCGTCGTCCGCACGGCGGTCCCCGAGCGCGTTCCCGTGTCGGTTATGTACCCGGGAGCCGACGTGGAGGTCTTCAGGCCGGACCTGGAGTTCGAGGACCTGAAGGAGCGCCACGGGCTGACGGATCGGCCGCTCGTGGTGTGCGTGAGCCGGCTGGTCGCCCGCAAGGGCCAAGACGTCCTGATCCGCGCTATGCCCGAGGTCGTCCGCCGGGTGCCGGAGGCCGCCCTGCTGATAGTCGGGGGCGGCCCGTACCAGGAGCGGCTGGAGGCGATGGCGGAGGAGGCGCCTCGCGGTTCGATCGTGTTCACCGGCCAGGCCTCCGAGGCAGACCTCCCGAGGTACTACCGGGCCGGCGACGTCTTCGCTATGCCCTGCCGGACCCGCAGGGGCGGCCTCGAGGTCGAGGGCTGGGGCAACGTCTTCATAGAGGCGGCCGCGTGCGCGCGCCCCGTGGTGGTCGGGGATTCGGGCGGGGCGCGCGAGTCGCTCGTGGAAGGCGAGACCGGGCTCCTCGTGGATGGCTCCTCCGTCGGGGAGGTGGCGGAGGCCGTCGGCACGCTCCTGTCGGATCCGGGCCGGGCAGAGGCGATGGGCCGGGCGGGGCGCGAGCGTGTCGAGCGGGCCTTCACCTGGCCCCGGGCGGCCGAGGAGCTGGCCGGATGGCTGCGTGAGGCCGTGAGCTGAGGGGCCTGCGCCGACCGGGTGTCTGGCCGGGGTACCCTCGCGGAGTGAGTCAGGAGCGACGCTGCCCCACCTGCAGCGCCCTCGTGTCTGCCGACGCCGGATGGTGCGGGCAGTGCTACGCGCCGCTCGGACCCTCGACGGCGAGCGCGGAGAAGGAGGTCGCTCCTGCCACCGACGCCGTCCGTGCCGCGGCCGGCCGAGGGATCGAGGTCCAGGACGGCCGGACGACGTGGATCTGCCCCGCCTGCGAGACGCGGAACACGATCGAGGCCGATCTGTGCTCGGCCTGCGGGACCCAGTTCGGTCGCCTGTTCGAGGAGCCCGAGGACCGCCCCCAGGTCGATCCACAGACCGCGGCCGTCTGGTCGATGGTGTGCCCCGGGCTCGGCCACTGGCGGTTGGGCCGCAAGGGGGACGCGATCGCCCGCTTCGCGATGTTCGGATGGGCGTTCGGCGCGCTGCTGATCCTGCTCGTCTCGCGGTTCGGTAAGGGGGGCCTCGGACCTACCTTCCCCTTGTTCCTGCTGTTCCTTCTCGCCTCCCTGACGATCTACGTTCTGTCGGCATCGGACGCCTACCGGATCGCGGCGGGCGGCGTCCCCATCGTGGGCTCTCGCGCCTTGCTGTGGGGCTCGGTCGGATTCATCGTCCTGTCGATCTTGATCGCGACGTTCGTTACCTTGCCGGCCGCGCGCCAGTAGCATCTGGGACGCCATGAGCGAGCAGACCGAGGGCCAGATCGTGATCGAGGCCACCGCGGCCGAGATCATGGACGTCCTCACGGACTTCGAGGCGTATCCCGACTGGGCGGACGTGAAGTCCGTCAAGATCCTCCAGCGGGGCGAGGGCGGCGTCGGCACCAGGGTTGCTTTCGAGGTCGAGGTGCCCGTCCTGGGCAAGGCGAGCTACACGCTCGCCTACCGCTACGCGCCGGGGGAGGGGGGCATGTCGTGGGTCTCCACCGAGGCCCGTGGCGCAGTCTCCAACATCGCAGGTGAGTACCTGCTGACCGAGATCGACGGCGACGAAACCAAGGTCATCTACCGCCTCGCGGTCGACCTGGGGGTCCTGCTCCCGGGGTTCGTTCGAACCCAGGGCGAGAAGCGCGTGATCGAGAACGCGCTCGAGGG
>DATEDE010000089.1:0-15042 GCA_035286545.1 Actinomycetota bacterium
CCTCGTCCGGCGGATCCAGCACGCGGTGAAGCATCACGGCGTCGGCACCGTCGAGGCGCACGAGGCCGAAGGTCTCCGGCGTCTCAAGCGGGTCGCCGTCCGCATCGACGAACGCGATCGTGAACGAGACGAGCTGACCCCCCGGTCCGACCTCGACGTCGGGCGAGAGCTCGGCGAAGCATCGCTCGCAGAACGACCGGGCCGGCACGTACGTGTACTCGCACGCCTGACAGCGCGAGCCGAGAAGGACCCCTAGGTCGCGGAGCGCGATGAAGAACGCCTCCCCGGCGAGGCCCGGCGTGTAGCGGTGGCGGATCGGCAGGTCGCCGTCGATGCGGCGGACCTCGTCGGGGCGCGCGATCTTCTCGATCATGTGGCCTCCCCCTGCGGCGGGGCGGTTTCGCTCGTACCTGCCATCCGCGGACGGAAGTACTCGATGTCGAGGATCGACCCGGTGCGCTCCTCCTCGGGCCTCCATACCGCCTCGACCGCCATCCCGATCGAGACGTCCTCGGCGGCGACTTCGCCCAGCTTGTGCAGGAACCCACCGTCCGAACCGTCGATAGCGATCACCGCCGGGATCTCGGGCTGATCGAGCGGCTGCATGTCCCACCGGACATGGCAGATCGAGAACGTTTCCACCACGCCGGTTCCCTCCACCTGCACCCACCCGTCGGTGGCGCGGAAGCAGCGCTCGCAGAACATCCGCGGCGGGACGAGAACCCTCTCGCACCGGCGGCACGCGCGGCCGAAGATCTCACCTGCCTCCAGACCGTCCAGGAACCGCCCGATCCCGACACCCGCGTCCCACGCGTACTCCGCGCCCAAGGCGTCCTCGACCGCGCCGACGGCGCCCCGGAACTCGGCTTCGGACAGCGACCGGCCAGGCGTTGCCCTCGGCGGCGTCGGCGGCGCAGAAGCCGTCCTCATCGGCCCGCCGTCGCGGCCCATCACGACCACGGTCCCGACCTGCATCAGATCGCCCCAAGCCTGGGCCACACCCCGCTCCGGCGTCCCGGGAACCTGGCGGGCGCCGGCCTCACCGCGGAGCTGCCAGAAGAGCTCGGCCACCTTCATCAGACCCGCGGCCGCGATGGGGTTGCCCACGCCGAGGAGGCCGCCGGAAGGACAGGACGGAAGATCGCCGTCGCGGTTCAGCACGCCGTCGCGGACAGCCTCGGGCGCCTTGCCCTTGTCGAACAGCAACAGCCCCTCGAGATGGTGCAGCTCCTTGTAGTCGAACGGGTCGTACGGCTCGGCGATGTGGATCTGCTTGCGCGGCTCTGTCACGCTGGCCATCGCGTACGCCGAACGCGCCGCGTTGGCGACGTACTCGGGGAAGACGAGGTCCCGGTTGGTCCAGTACGCGGTGTCTAGGTTCCAGCCGACCCCCTGTATCCAGACCGGCGCCTCGGTGATGTCCTTCGCGGCCTCCTCGCTCGCGACGACGAGCGCCACCGCCCCGTCGCTGATCGGCGAGACGTCCAGGCGTTGGACCGGCCACGCCAGCGTCTCCGACGCGAGCACATCCTCGACCGTGATGTCGGCATCCCCCAGCAGCGCCGCCGGGTGGTCGGCCGCGTTCCGCCTGTTCTTCACCGCGACCTGCGCGATGTCGCGCTTGTCCAGCCCATAGGCGTGCATGTATCGGTTCATCTCGAGCGCGAAGATCCACAGCAGGTTCGGGCCGAGCGGACGCTCGAGCAGGTTGTCGAAGATCGTGAGGAACGCGCCCTGCGGGTGCGGCTGCGTGGAGGACATCTTCTCCTCGGCGACCGCGAGCACCACGTCGGCCATCCCGCTCGCGACCGTGGAGTACGCCTGGATCGCGGTGAACACGCCGCTGCCCCCGCCCACGTACGTCCGGATGAACGGCTTGCCGAACGCCCCCGCGCCGTCGGACAGGTACTCACCCTTCATGTGCACGCCGTCGAACGCGTCGGGCGCGCTCGTGAGGCAGACGGCGTCCACGCGATCCAGCGCGAGCTCGCACGACGCGAGCGCCTCACGCGCGGCCTCCCACGCGAGCTCCTTGCCCGTCTCCTGCGCGCGCCGGACGAACCGCGTCATGCCCGCACCCACGACCGCCACCCGCCCCATCAGTGATCGCCGCCCAGGTACTCGATGATCTGCAGGGCGTTGCCGTCCGGGTCGGCGAACGAGGCGAAGCGCGCCCTGCCTTCGACCTCGCCGACGTGCGCCTCGAACACCACACCCCTTGCCTCCAGGGCGAGCTTGGACGCGTCGAGATCGTCGACGCGCAGCACGACCGTGCCGCCAGAGGGAAGCCTTGGGCGCTCACCCGCGCCGTGCAGGCCTAGGCGCACGGGGCCCGCGTCGAACTCGGCCCAGTCGTCGCCGTCGCGCCGCAGGAGCGTCAGACCCACGACATCGGCGTAGAACGCCACCGAGCGGTCCATGTCGCGCGTCCAGAACCAGACGTGGTCGACGATACGCCCGCTCATCCGCCGGCTCCTTCGTCGTTAGCGAGCACGACGACCGCCGCCGAGGTGCTCGGCACCGCGCGGGCCGACTGCGCGACCGCCACGTAGGCCTCGTCCACCTGGCGCTCACCGGCCTCACCGCGGAGCTGCTCAACACACTCGAGCAGCCGCACGAGACCGTTCGCCTCGAACAGGTTCCCCTGGCCGAGCGAGCCGCCCGACACGTTCACGGGTAGGTCGCCGTCGGGGTCGAGCTCGCCGTCCTCGAGCAGCCCGGCCAGGTCCGCGGCTTCGCCAACCCCCAGGGCCTCCAGGTGCTGGAGCTCGCGATACGCGTACGTGTCGTCGACCTCGAGCAGGTCGATCTCATCGGCCGGGGAACCCACCGCCGCCTGGCCATACGCCGACCTCGCCGCTCGCGTCACCGACTCGGCCTCGCCCCACGACCGGCTCTCCAGGGACGGGCTCCCGCTCGCCCACCCGGCGCCCAGTAGCCACACGGGGCCCTCCGACAGTTCGCGCGCTCGCTCCTTCGCCGCCAGCAGCACGACCACGCACCCGTCGGCGCGGCCCGCGATCTCCAGCTCGCGTAGCGGCCACGACACGGGGGCCGAATCGTCGACGTCGTCGACCGCGAGCTCGGCCGGATAGGCGGCCCGGGGGTTGTCCAGGGCGTTCGAACGGTTCTTGGCGGCGATGGCGGCGCAATGCTCCTCGGTGAGGCCGGTGCGTTCGAGGAACGAGTGCATGTCCAGACCCGCGACCGCAAGGGCAGGGATCCCCAGCGGGCGGTTCAGGACCGGGTCCAGCGCGAAGGCCTCTATCCGCCCGAGCGTCCGCACGTCCGAGACCTTCGAGTGCGCCTCGACCGCGACCACCGTTGCCAGGCCCGACCGGATCAGCATGAGCCCGGTGGCCACCCCGAACAGCCCGTCTGCCGCAACCGTGTGTACGGGCCGCTGCACGGCGCCGAGCTGGTCCGGCACGTACTCGTCGAAGATCGACGTGCCTTCGAGGAGGTCCTCCGAGCAGCAGACGAACGAGTCGACCTCGGTGCGGGGATCAACGCCGGCGTCGTGATAGGCGCGCGTGGCCGCCTCGAACATCAGCTCCTTGTAGGAGATTCCCGCGATGATCGGGGCGAACCCCGCGTGCCCGACGCCGACGACCGCGACCCTCGGCTCCACTGCCCTATCCTCCCACCGGCGACGTGGCCGAGACCAACCTCCCGGCTACGTCAGGAGCCGCCCAGGATCTTCTTCTTCTGCTCCTCGAACTCGGCCTGGGTGAGGACGCCGTCGTCCCGGAGCTTGGCCAGACGCTCGAGCTCGGTCATCGTGGATGGGGCGGCGGGGGGCGGGCCTGTCTGGCCCGTGGGCCCGCCCCGGTACATCCGCTCCTTGTTGAGCTCGCCCTGGTGGTAGATCGTCTTCTGGACCCCCTCGGGGTTCCGGATGTCCCCGAACACCTGGCGGCCGAACTCGCTCGCAGAGCTGATGACCAGGTCGCCGGCACCGATCATCCGCTCGAACACGCCCTGGTTGAACCGCACGTCGTTGATGGCCTCCAGCGGGATCTCCATCGAGCGCTTCGCGATCCACCCCTCGCGGTGGATGATCCGGTCCGAGGTCACGACGAAGTACGACGTGACCCAGGCGACGAACCTGCGCACCGGGTAGAGGACGAAGACGAACAGCGCGAGGGCGGAGCTACCCCAGATCGTGATGCTGCGCAGGAACCCGTCATCGGGCGCGAAGGCGAGCGCGCCGACCCACCCCGCCACCAGCAGCACCGTCACGGCGGCCGGACCGACCAGCGCGATCCAGTGCGGTCGGAGCTCGACGATCAGCTCCTCGTTCTCGATAAGCAGCCCGCGCGGGAACGGCACGAGCGAATCCTACTCCAGGTGCTCGACCGCACCGAACCGCACCGCGCGCAGCCCCCCTGGCGTGCGGACGACCAGGCCGCCCCTCTCGTCGACGTCCACGGCCTCACCCTCGACGAGGTCACCGTCGGTCGTGGTGGCGCGGACCCGCATCCCGAGCGTGGCGCATACCTCCCTGTACGCAGCGACCACCGCGCCGGCGAACGCTGGATGCGCAGGCTGGTAGCCGCGCGCGAACCGGGCCAGGAAGGCGTCGAGCAGGTCGGCCGCCCCGGCCTCCACGGCGCCGGCCAGTGGAAGATCGGAGGGCGGCGCTACGAGGTTCACTCCGACGCCGAGCACCACGTATCCGAACCGCCCTCCGGCAACCGCGGACTCGGCCAGGATCCCGCCGACCTTGCGCCCGGCAACCAGGACGTCGTTCGGCCATTTGCATGCCGCCCGGCGGTCGGCGACCTCACGACAGGCATGGGCGAGCGCGGTGCCGGCCAGGAGCGAGAGGAGCCCGCCGTCCTCGGGCGCGAGCGCCGGCCGGAGGACGATCGAGAACAGGAGGCCTCGCCCCGGCGTGTCCCGCCACTCACGCTCGAGCCGTCCACGCCCCTCCGTCTGGTGGCCCGCAGCAACCAGGGTCCACTCGGGCGCCCCCTCGGCGGCCATCGCGAGCGCCGTTGCCTGGGTGGAACCGGTAACCTCGTCGAACCGTACGGGAGCGCCGAGCCCGATCCCTTCGAGCGCGCGCACCAGGTCGTGTTCGG
Source organism: Actinomycetota bacterium (assembly GCA_035286545.1). Classification (GTDB taxonomy): domain Bacteria; phylum Actinomycetota; class UBA4738; order UBA4738; family HRBIN12; genus DASSJM01. The sequence continues at coordinate 5,088 of DATEDE010000089.1, forward strand.
AAAGCACCGGACCGTTGACTCCCGTTGAGGGGTACCCGATTATCGGCTGCCGGAGCGGAGCGCGTTGGCCAAACCACGGATCTTGATCGCGAACCGCGGCGAGATCGCCGTGCGCATCATCCGCACCATCCGCGAGATGGGCTACACGTCGGTGGCCGTCTACTCCGACGCAGACCGGGAGGCTCTGCACGTACAGATGGCGGATCAGGCCTACCGGATCGGCCCCGCGCTGCCCGCCGACTCCTACCTTTCGATCGGGGCGATCCTCGAGGCGGCTCGCAAGGCCAAGGCGACGATGATCCACCCGGGGTACGGGTTCCTGTCAGAGCGGGCGCACTTCGCCCGCGCCGTCCACGAATCGGAGCTCACGTTCGTCGGCCCTCCCGCGGAGGCGATCGAGATCATGGGCGACAAGGCGGCCGCCCGCCAGGCGGCCGACCGGGTCGGCGTCCCCATCGTGCCCGGGACCCCGGAGCCGATCACGATCGCGGACGCCCCACGCGAGGCGGAGCGGATCGGATTCCCCTTGCTCGTGAAGGCGGCGTTCGGCGGCGGCGGCAAGGGCATGCACGTCGTCCGTAAGCCCGAGGAGCTCGAGAACGCGCTCGCCCGCGCGGCCCGTGAGGCCCAGGCCTACTTCGGGCGCCCCGAGGTCTTCCTGGAGCGGTACCTCGACCGCGCTCATCACGTCGAGGCCCAGGTGATCGCCGACGCGCGCGGCAACGTCTTCTTCCTCGGCGAGCGCGACTGCTCGGTCCAGCGGCGTCACCAGAAGCTGATCGAAGAGACCCCTTCCCCGGTCGTTGATGCGGACCTGCGGGCGCGCATGGGCGAGGCGGCCCTGGCCCTGGCCAAGGAGGCGGGGTACGTGAACGTGGGCACGGTCGAGTGCATCGTGGACGAGGACGGCTCGTTCTACTTCCTGGAGATGAACACCCGCCTACAGGTCGAGCACACCGTGACCGAGATGGTCACCGGCCTGGACCTCGTCGGACTGCAGATCCGCGTCGCGCTGGGCGAGAAGCTCGACCTGTCTGACGTCCGGCCCAAGGGCCACGCGATCCAGTGCAGGGTCAACGCCGAGGATCCCGCCCGCAACTTCCTGCCCGGCCCCGGGCGCATCACGCACTACCAGGAGCCATCTGGCCCGTTCGTACGGGTGGACTCGGCCGTGCGCCAGGGCAAGGAGATCCCCGCCGACTACGACTCGATGTTCGCCAAGCTGATCGTCTACTCAGACACGCGCGAGCGCGCGATCCATCGCATGGACAGAGCCCTCGGCGAGTTCCAGGTGGAGGGCGTGCCCACCACGATCCCGCTCCACCGTTGGATCCTGGGATCGCGGGCCTTCCACAAGTCCACGCACACGACCACCTGGCTGGAGAAGGCCCTCCGCGACGCGGAGCTACCCGGCGTGGATTGGACCCCGCCGCCGCCCGGAGCCGAGACCAAACCGGTCCCGGCAGAGCTCCTGCTGGAGGTCGACGGGCGCCGACTGCCGATCCGGATCTTCGACCAGCGCCGCGAGACAGCCCCTAAGGCCCCGGCCCGGCACACCGCGCACGGCGGGGAGCACGTCCACTCCGTCATAGCGGCCCCGATGCAGGGAACGCTCCTGCGGGTCCTGGTCGAGGCCGGCCAGGAGGTGCAGGCGGGTGATGTGCTCTGCATCCTGGAGGCGATGAAGATGGAGAACGCGATCCCTGCCCCTCGCGACGGCGTGGTGTCCGAGATCGCGGTGGGACCGGGTAGGGTCGTTCAGGCAGGCGAGACCCTGATCGTCATCGACTGATCCGGCTTCAGCTGGCGACGACGGTGAGCCGGCCGGGCTCCTCCGAGGCGCTTCCGGAGTTGCCTGGGCGCTCGGGTAGCCAGAACGAGAACACCGTTCCCTCCGGCCCCGACCGTTCGAGCCGCAGGCGCCCGCCGAGCGTCTCGGCCGTCTTCCTGCAGATGTACAGACCCAGGCCCGTTCCGCCGACGCTCCGCGTGGCCGACGAGTCGACCTGGTAGAAGCGGTCGAAGATGCGGTCGTGCGCCTCTCGCGGGATGCCTCGGCCCTCGTCTTCGACGCGGATCAGGATGCCCCCGTCGCGTTCCTCGGCCCGGACGGCGATGCGGGTGTCCGGCGGCGAGTACTTCAGCGCGTTCTCGACGAGGTTCGACAGCACCTGGTGCACCTTCTCCTCGTCAGTGTTGATCAAAGGCAACCCCGCGGGGAAACGCAGGTCGAACGTGTGGCCGTGGGCGCTCACACGTAGCTCGTCCACCACTCTCTGCGCTACCTGCTCCACGGAGCTGTAGGAGAGCGTGAGCGGCTCGACCTGGGACTCCAGCCGGGCCACGGCCAGCAGCTGCTCGATCAGCCGGCGCAGGCGACCGCTCTGGCGATCGGAGGCTTCCAGGAACGACCGTCGCTGTTCCTCGCCGAGGTCCGGCCCGAGCTGGAGCAGGGTCTTGATGTATCCCTGGATCGAGGTGAGCGGCGTGCGTAGCTCATGCGATACCACGGCGACGAAGTCGTCCTTCATCCGCGAGAGCTCCTTCTCCGTTTCCAGCGCCTCCTCAAGGCGACTGACGAGTCGGGAGTTCTCCAGGGAGGCGGTAGCGCCCCAATACGCTGCGACGACCGGGATCGCGAGGAGCGGCACCAGCAGCACGCTGCGCTCGGCCACGACGATCACGATCGGCGACATCGCGAACAGCGCGGCCGCCGTTCCGGCCTGGAACCAGAAGTCCGAGAGCAGGTAGGGCAGGATCGGCTCACGACGGGACAGGGCCAGCGCGATCCCGGCGAGCACGTCGTTGACCAGGAACAGCGTCGCCGCCGAGGCGAAGACGGCCCCGAGGCTCGCGATGGTGATCTCGTCCGCGCCGCCGAGCGCATCGAGCACGGCGCCCGCGGCCGCCACGGACAGCGTGTACTGCCCGACGTTGAAGAGCAGTTTGATCGGACGCTTGCCGAACACGAGGTCGGCTACGATCGTCGCGCCGGCGAAGACCAGCGCCGCCGCCGCCGTCCCGAAGGCGAGCAGGACGGCGAACCCGAAGGTTGTCGAGGTCCCGATCTCCTCCGTGTCGCGTTCGCGGGGCACGGTGATCGGGAACAGCTCGCCCACCAGAGCGAGGATCGCGAAGACCCAGAACTCGGCGCGGTTCGCGCGGATCGCCTCGACGTCCAGGTTCCGGACGTACCACCCTAGGAGGGCGAGGCCGGTAAGGGCCACGACACCCACGTATCCACGTACCGCCCAGGTCGTCGGATCGTCGGCGTCGGAGCCGCGCGAGCGTGCCGTGCTGCTCGGGCCTCCTACTTGCCTCCTGGCCACTTGCGGGGCGCGCCCAGCACGTAAACGAGGATCACGAGGAGCGCCGGTGAGTACCATGCGCGCCTCAGGAAGTTCTTCACCTGCCTCACCTCCTTCCCATCTGCCGGGGACGGAGCCGACCCGGAACCGCCGGGTACGCCTTCCGTTCCTCTGTGCTTCGGCCGCCCCCACCGTCCACCTGAGCGGATCGGCGAGCGCTGTTACGAAGGTAGCGGGGGTGTCCCCCGGGTGCCATCGTCCGATGGCCCCGTTTACGTGTGGGTCTGCGCCGTCTTCGGCTCCTGGGGCGGGGTAGTTCGAATGGCCGATGCTCGACGAGAGAACCGGGCAAGTTCCCACCGCGTTCGGCCTGGTTCAGGCACGATGGGGAACGGTCGATACCAACGCAGGGGCCGGCATCGGTCCGGAGGGAGCTTCAGGGTGATCCTGGTCGTGCTGGTCGCGTCGGCGTTCGCGACGGTACCGCTCGCGGGCGGGCGGCTCGGTGCCCTGCTCGAGCTTCGTTTCCGCGCCGCGTGGCTGCTCGGACTGGCCTTCGGCATCCAGATCGCCCTGGCGCTTCTGCCGGGAGAGAGCAGCGACCTACGGCTCGCGGTGCACGCGGCGACCTACCCGATGGGCCTGATGTTCGTTTGGATCAACCGCGACGTTCCAGGACTGTGGCTGGTCGCCAGCGGGGCGCTCGCGAACGGCGTGGCGATCGTGGCCAACGGCGGAGTGATGCCCACGACGGCCGAGGCGCTCCGGACGGCCGGCCTGGCCGTGGACCCCGAGGTGTTCGCGAACTCGGCCGCCCTGTCCGACCCCCGGCTGCTGTTCCTTGGGGACGTCTTCGCGATCCCGTCGTGGGTGCCGTTCGCCAACGTGTTCAGCATCGGCGACGTCCTGATCGCGGTGGGCGTGGCCTACACCGTCCACGCCGTGTGCGGGTCACGCCTGATACCCGGGCGTTTCCGCTGGTCCGGACCGCGGGCGCTCGAGAGCGCCTAGGCCGGAGCCCCCCAGGCGTCCCTGCCCGTGATCCGGAACCCCGAGTCGTGGACCTTGTAGGTGCGGTTCACGGAGATCAGTAGCGCGGTGAGCGTCTCGACGATCCGGGCCTGCGTGAGGTCGCCGGCGTCAACCCAGCGCAGGTTCGCGATCTGGTCGACCAGGCCGCCGACCACGGCCTTGGCCTCCCTGTCGGTCCCGCACACGAGGACGTCGCTTTCCAACTCGCGCCCGATGTCCTGCAGAGGCTCCCCCGAGATCGTGTGGAACGCCGCCACCATCCGAACGCCCGGCGACAAGATCGCCTTGGCCTGTTCGGCCGCGGAGCCATGCCACGGACGCACGACGTGCCACGCGCGGCCGCCCACGGCCGTCGCGAGCGGGCTCGTGCAGTCCACCACGATCGTCCCGTCCGCCACGGCACCCTTGATCGAGCGGTAGATCTCCGCCTGCCCCGCGAACGGCACCGTCACGAACACGACCGGCGATGCGGCGGCGGCCGCCTCGTTCGTCGTGCCGTCCACCTTCGCCCCGACGCCCACGAGCTCCCGGGCCTTCTGCGCGGCCGCCTCGCCCTTCTCCTGCGAGCGCGAGCCGATCGTCACGTGGTTCCCCGCCTTCGCGAGCCGGAGCGTCAGGCCGAAGCCTTCCTCCCCCGTCCCGCCGATGATCGAGATGTCCATGGGCGCAGAGCCTAGTGGACCTGCCGGTGATAAGCCGGGCCGTCCGGCCCATGCCGACCCGGCCGATGGCCGGTGGGCCGCAAGGCTGCTCGGCTAGAGGATCCCGCGCGCCTCGAACGCGTCGGCCACGACGTTGGCCTCGTTCTGCCCGTACAGGGCCCGCGCCGCGTCCACGGTGGCCTGCGCGGCATCCTCGAACGGGGCGTCCACGGCGAACCCGAAGTGCGACGTGATGATGATCGTGTCGGCCTTCGTCCGCCCGAGCTCCTGATGGATCTCGTACAGGGCCCGCGACCAGATCTGGCCGTCGTGGTGACTCTCGCCGATCCGATCGGCCATCGTGAGATCCAGGTCCACGCGGCGCAGGCAGTGCGGCTCGCCGACCGCGTAGCTCACTGCGTCCCAGTCGGCTATGCAGGCCGGGTCGTACCCGCCCGAGACCGGGGCGCTCATCGTGTACGCCCAGTAGTCGGCGAACCCCTCGCCGATCGCGAGGGCGTCCTGGCTCTCGCCGAACCCCGGTACCTGGTCGACCTGGATCGCGTGCCCGTACTCGTGCCAGATGATCTCCATGTCCTCGGCGTCGTCGACGCCGCCCTTGCCGAACTGCAGCTCATCCTTGACCGTGTCGAAGAAGCTGTTGTCGAACCCCGCGCGGATCTTCACCGTCTGCGGCTCGTCGTTCACGTCGGTGAACCCGAGCGAGCGCAGGTACCGCTGGGCCTTCGTCACCGCGTAATACGCCATCACCTGCTCGAACCCGGTCTCCGAGCGGTCGTAGAAGTATCGCTCGCGGCCGCTGAAGGCACAGGTGGTCCCGCAGACGTCGGCCCAGTCGCCGCGGAGGTACCCGCTGTGGTCGAGGTTCCGCAGCCGGACCACCTGGTAGGCGCCCGCGAGGGCCGGGTAGTCGGCGTCGTTCTGGTCCTCGAGGCCCTGGTCCTGGAGGGTGACGACGGGGTTCGGCAGGAACACGAGCCCGGAGGGGCGCTCCTTCGTGCCGGCGGACACGGCCGGGAGCAGGGCGAAGGGCACCGACGCCGCGACGAGCGCGGCCGCGATGCGGAGCGTTCGGTTCTGGGGCATGTCTCGAACTCCCGACGAACGACGGTCTGACGAGTTTATCGACGGCCCCCTAGGGGCCGGGATAGGCCGAAGGGCCCGATGGGCCCCTAGTGCGGGTGATACTCGCCGAAGACCCGGCGGAGGACGTCCGACACCTCGCCGAGCGTCGCGCGGACCCGGAGTGCCTCCCGCATGGACGGGAGCAGGTTCCCGTCCGAACCTGCGGCCGCCTCGACGCGGGCGAGCGCCTGCTCGACGGCCCGCCCGTCCCGGGACACCCTGAGGGACCGCAGGCGCGCCACCTGGGCCGCGACCTCCTCCTCTCCGATCCGGAGCACCTCGACCGGTCGCTCCTCGGGGTCCTGGAACCGGTTCACGCCGACCACGACCCGCTCGCCGGACTCGATCCCCTGCTGGATCTTGAAGGCGGCCTCGTGGATCTCGTCCTGCAGGAACCCCTGCTCGATCGCGGCCACGGCGCCGCCCATCCCGTCGATCTTCTCCACGTACTGCCAGGCGCGAGACTCGACCTCGTTGGTCAGCGCCTCCACGTAGTACGAGCCGCCCAGCGGGTCCACGGTGTGCGTCACCCCGGTCTCGAGCCCGATCACCTGCTGGGTCCGCAGCGCCAGCTTGGCGGCGTGCTCGGTGGGTAGCGCGAGCGCCTCGTCGAACGAGTTCGTGTGCAGAGACTGCGTGCCTCCCAGGACGGCCGACAGTGCCTCGAGGGCCGTCCTTACGATGTTGTTCTCGGGCTGCTGGGCGGTGAGCGTCGCACCCCCGGTCTGCGTGTGGAAACGCAGCATCAGGCTCCTGGGGTCCCTGGCGCCGAAGCGCTCGGCCATGATCTTGGACCACATCCGGCGCGCGGCTCGGAACTTCGCGATCTCCTCGAAGAAGTGCATGTGGCAGGCGAAGAAGAACGACAGGCGCGGCGCGAACTCGTCGACCGCCAGGCCCGCGTGGATCGCCGCCTGCACGTACGCGATCCCGTTCGCCAGCGTGAACGCCACCTCTTGGACCGCGGTGGCCCCGGCCTCGCGCATGTGGTAGCCGCTGATCGAGATCGTGTTCCATCGGGGGATCCGCTCGCCGCAGTACGCGAACAGGTCCGTGATCAGGCGCATCGAGGGTTTCGGCGGATAGATGTACGTCCCTCGTGCCGCGTACTCCTTCAGCAGGTCGTTCTGCACGGTGCCGCTCAGCTCGGAGGCCGCGACGCTCCGTTCCTCGGCCACCAGCTCGTACAGAAGGAGCAGGATCGGGGCGGTCGCGTTGATCGTCATCGAGGTCGACACGCGGTCGAGCGGGATGCCGTCGAGAAGCCGCGCCATGTCCTCGACCGAGTCGATCGCCACGCCGGTCTTGCCCACCTCGCCCTCCGCGCGCGGGTGATCCGAGTCAAGACCCATCTGCGTCGGCAGGTCGAAAGCCACAGACAACCCGGTCTGCCCGTGCTCGAGCAGATAGCGGAAGCGGGCGTTCGTCTCGGCGGCGGTGGCCATCCCGGCGTACTGCCGCATCGTCCACAGGCGTCCGAGGTACATGCTTGGATAGACGCCGCGCGTGAACGGCGGCTCGCCGGGCCTGCCCAGGTCGCGCTCGGGATCGAACCCCTCGAGGTCCTCGGGGCTATACACGGGCTTCAGCTCTATGCCCGAGTCGGTGGCTCGGCGCGGGATCTGGCTCATCGCGGGACCAGGGTAGCGGCTACGATCGGGCCCGTGGACATCGTGAACCCGCAGGTCGAGACCTACATGCGCTCGCTCCTTCACCGCTACGACGAGCCGGTGCTGCTGGAGATGGAGGCCGAGGGTCGCGAGCGAGGATTCCCGATCATCGGCCGGCTGGTCGGCGTGACGGTCGAGCTCCTCGCGCGCTCGATCGGCGCTCGGTGCGTGTTCGAGCTCGGGTCCGGGTTCGGATACTCGGCGTACTGGTTCGCGCGGGCGGTCGGGCCGGGCGGCGAGGTCCACTGCACCGACGGCGATCCCGCGAACGAGGCCAAGGCGCTCGGATACCTCGGGCGTGCCGGGCTCGACGCGCCGGTCCGCTGGCACGTGGGAGACGCCGTCTCGAACCTGGCCCAGGTCGACGGCGATTTCGACATCGTCTACGACGACATCGACAAGATCGGCTATCCGGATGCGTGGAGGGCGGCCGCCGAGCGGATCCGCGTCGGCGGCCTCTACATCTGCGACAACGTCCTTTGGTCCGGCGCCGTGGCCGACCCTGCCGGCGAACACGGCCGCGACCGCGCGACCACCGAAGCGATCCTCGAACACAACCGCCTGATCGCCGAGGACGCCCGTTACGTGTCTAGCATCGTCCCGACGCGCGACGGCGTGATGGTGGCCCTGCGGGTGACCTGAGCGGCTCGGGCGGCCCTCGTCCGTTCCGAAGTAGACTCCGCGCGGCCCGTCGACCGGACGTACACGTTCGCTAGCCGCGGCCCAGGTAGGCTCGGAGACAACGGCTGATGGCGAAGCGGAAGTCCGATTTCGGGACCCTCTACAAGGGCAGTCCGGGGCAATGGTCCTGGCTAGCCCACCGCATCACCGGCCTCGCGGTCATCCTGTTCCTGTTCGCGCACGTGGTGGATACCGCGGTCGTCGGATGGGGTCCCGAGGCCTACAACAGGGTCGTCGACGTCTACCACAACTGGGTCGTGAAGCTGATGGAGCTCGGCCTGGTCGCGGCGGTCCTGTACCACGCGATCAACGGCACGAAGATCATGCTCTTCGACTTCTGGCCCTCGACGACCCGGTACATGAAGGGGCTCTCGCTCGCCTCGACGGGGCTGTTCCTGCTGGCGATGCTCCCCATCACCTGGATCATGGGCGAGAGCATCCTGAACTCGGCGGGGATCCTCTGATGGCGGTCCAGGCCAGGGAGCACGCTCCCGCGGCGCCCGAGGGCCGGGCCCCGTCTGCCTACGCCGGCAGCCGCGACCGCCCCGCCGGCGGGTTCGAACTGTGGTCGTGGCTGTTCATGCGGATCTCCGGCCTCGTGCTGCTGGTCCTGGCCGTCGGCCACGTGCTGATCATGCATGTGCTCGATGAGGGCGTGGACCGCGTGGACTTCGGGTTCGTCGCGGCGCGCTGGGGAAGCCCGTTCTGGCGCACCTGGGACTGGGCGCTGTTGGTCCTCGCGCTGATCCATGGGATCAACGGGCTCCGCGTGATCGTGCAGGACTACGTGCGCTGGCCCGGCGCCCGCCTGGCCGTGAACATGGCCTTCTACGTGATCGGGTTCGTGCTGTTCGTGCTGGGGACCGTGGTCGTGTTCACGTTCGACCCGAACGCCTGGCCGGCGGTCACCTGAGATGACCACCTTCCACACCTACGACACCGTGATCGTCGGCGCCGGCGGCGCGGGCTTGCGCGCGGCGATCGAGGCCTCTGACCGGGTGAGGACCGCGGTGATCTCCAAGCTGTACCCCACGCGCTCGCATACGGGGACAGCGCAGGGAGGCGTGTGCGCGGCGCTCGCCAACGTCGAGGAGGACTCGCCCGAGTGGCACGCCTTCGACACGGTCAAGGGTGGGGACTACCTCGTGGACCAGCCGGCCGCGCAGCTGATGTGCGAGGAGGCCATCGACGCGATCTACGAGCTCGAGCACTGGGGCCTGCCGTTCAACCGGACGCTCGAAGGCAAGATCGACCAGCGGCGGTTCGGCGGCCACACGCGCAACCACGGCGAGGCGGCCGTCAGGCGCGCCTGCTACGCGGCCGACCGCACCGGCCACATGATCCTTCAGACGCTGTACCAGCAGTGCGTGAAGCGCAACGTCCGCTTCTTCAACGAGTTCTACGTCCTGGACCAGCTGATGGTGGACGGTGCGTGCGCCGGCGTCGTCGCCTACGAGCTCGCGACGGGCGAGATCCA
>DATEDE010000090.1:0-3153 GCA_035286545.1 Actinomycetota bacterium
CGCAGGTCGATCTCGTGCTGGGAGGGCGCGACCTCATGGTGCACGTACTCGACCGGGATCCCCATCGCCTCGAGGTGAGCCACCGTGCGCTTGCGCCAATCGGTGGCGACGTCGAGCGGCGTCTCGTCGAAGTACCCGCCCCGGTCCAGGAACGACGGGTCCTCGGCCGAGCGGAAGTAGAAGTACTCGAGCTCGGGGCCGACGTAGAACGTGTAGCCGAGGTCGGACGCGCGCTTCAGCTGACGCTTGAGCACGTACCGGGGATCGCCGTCGAACGGCGTGCCGTCGGGGTTCAGCACGTCGCAGAACATGCGGGCGACCTGCGCCTCGGTCTTCCAGGGGATCAGCTGGAACGTCGAGGGGTCGGGCACGGCCACCATGTCCGACTCCTGGATGCGGCTGAACCCGTCGATCGAGGAGCCGTCGAACCCCATCCCCTCGGCGAACGCGCCCTCCAGCTCCTGCGAGGTGATCGTGAACGCCTTCAGGAACCCCAGGACGTCGGTGAACCACAGGCGGATGTACCGGATCCCCCGCTCCTCGATCGTGCGCAGGACGTACTCGACCTCATCGGGAAGTGGCATGCGTCGCAGCGTATCCGAGAGTTGACGCGAGCCCGTTACGCGCGTGTAAACGATGCCCGCTACCGTTGCACCCATGGCCCACCTGTCGCCCGAGGATCTGGGGGGCGCGCTCGCGACGGCTCCCGATCCTGAGCTGGCGCGGGTCGCGCTCTCCCGGGTGGGCGAGGACGCCGGGGCGCGCGCGGTCCTGGCGCGCGAGGACGTGCTGCCCGTCGCCGTCCGGCTGCTCGGGTTCTCGACGGCCGCCGCCGACTTCCTGGTGGCGAACCCGTCCGAGGCCGAGGTGCTCGGCGACGTGCGTGCGCGCTCACGCGACGAGCTCGACCGCGAGCTGCAGGAGGACGTCGAGAGCCGGGGCGTGGAAGGGGGGCTCCGGCGTTTCCGCCGCCGGGCGATGCTCCGCGTCGCGGCCCGCGATCTCGGGGGCGTCCCGCTCGAGGAGGTCGTGACCGAGATCACGGCGATCGCCGAGGCCTGCCTGGAGGTCGCCATCGGGCACGCGGCGCTGGACGGGATCGCGGTCATCGGTCTCGGCAAGCTAGGCGGGGGTGAGCTGAACTACGCCTCCGACGTCGACGTGGTGTTCGTCCAAGCGGACGGCGGCGGCAGCGGTAGGCATGACGCCGCCGAGCGTGCCTGCGCCGCGACGATCCGCCTGCTGAGCGAGCCGACGGCCGAGGGCATCGCCCTCCGCGTGGACCCCACGCTGCGCCCCGGAGGCCGAGCGGGCGCGCTCAGCCGCTCGCTCGAGGCGATGCGCGAGTACTACGGCACCCACGCGGCCACCTGGGAGCGCCAGGCCATGATCAAGGCTCGGCCCGTCGCGGGTGACCGTGTGCTGGGCGAGGCGTTCGTCGAGATGGTGGCGCCCGTCGTGTACCCCGCCGAACTGGCCCCCAGCGCGATCGACGAGGTCCGCCAGGTGAAGGTCCGGCTCGAGGAGTACGTGCGCGCTCGCGGCAAGGCCGGCACCGAGGTCAAGCGCGGTTGGGGCGGCATCCGCGACGTGGAGTTCGCGGTTCAGCTGCTGCAGATCGTGCACGGCCGCCGCGACGAGCGCCTGCGCGAGCCGAACACCCTCCGTGCCCTGGCGACGCTGGCCGAGGAGGGGTACGTGGCGCCCGATGACGCCGAGGCGCTGGCGGAGGCCTACCGGTTCCTGCGGACGCTCGAGCACCGTCTGCAGATCGTCCGTGACCTGCAGACCCACGACCTCCCCGCCGATCGGCACGCGCGCGACGTGCTGGCGCGCTCGCTCGGTCTCGACGGCCCGGACGCGCTCGCTTCGGAGTACGAACGCCAGACCACGCTGGTCCGCGGCCTTCACGAGCGGCTGTTCTACCGCCCGCTGCTCGAGGCCTTCGCGGGACCGGCCGCTCCGCGGCCGGGCGTCGACCGCGAGGCGACGCAGGAGCTGCTCGCGGGCCTGGGGTTCGAGCGCCCAGCGTCCTCCTACGACGTGCTGCGCGGTCTGGTCGACCCCGCAACCCGCCTGGGGAAGGTGCTCGCGCACCTGTTCCCGGTGATGGCCCCGGCGCTGGCGCTGTCGGCGCACCCCGACGCGGCGCTGGTGCGTCTGGAGCGGGTCGTCGCGGCCGCCTCCGGCTCGCCGGCGATCGCCGACGCCCTCGCGTCGGATCCGGCCGCGGCCCGGCGGCTCGCCCACCTCGTGGCCGCGAGCTCGTTCGCGACCGATCTGCTCGCGACGGTGCCCGAGCGGGCGCTCGCACTGGAAGAGGGAGCGGAGCCCGTCGATGCCCAGGCCGCGCTCGCGAACGTCACCGCCCGCTACGCCGCCCGCGAGCTCGAGCCCAAGGCCACGGGCTTGGCGCTCGCCGAGGTCGCCGATCGGGTCGTGCGCGAGGCCGTGGAGGCCGCCGTGCCCGACCTCCCCCTGGCCGTGATCGGGCTGGGCAAGCTGGGAGCGCAGGAGCTGAACTTCGCCTCCGACCTGGACATGGTCTTCGTCTACGAGGGCGAGGGGCCCGAGGAGTTCCGCCGCGGGGTCGAGCTCGCGGAGCGCGTGCTCGCGGGGATCCGGCAGGCAGGGTGGGAGCCCGACGCCGACCTCCGGCCCGAGGGGCGTGGCGGACCGCTCGCGAAGTCCTTCGCCGCCTACCTCGAGTACTGGGAGCGGTACGCGGAGACCTGGGAGTTCCAGGCCCTGACCCGGGCACGGCCGGTGGCCGGCGACGAGGCCCTCGGCAGGCGGTTCTGCTCGTTCGCCGCTGACTTCGCCTACCCGGACTACCTCCCGATCGATCGCGTGGCCGAGATCCGCCGGATGCGCGAGCGGATCGAACGCGAGCGGGTGAAGCCGCCGGAGGCCTCGAGGTTCCACTTCAAGCTCGGTGCGGGCTCGCTCGCCGACGTGCAGTTCGCCGTGGAGCTGTCGCTGATGCGGTTCGGGGGGCGGCACCCCGAGGTGCGGACCCGCCGGACCCTGGACGCGATCGAGCGCCTGGCGAAGGTCCGTCTGATCGAGGACTCTGTGGCCCTGGCGCTGGGCGAGGCGTTCGTGTTCCTTTCCGATGTGAAGGACGCGCTCGAGGTCGACCGTCGCGTGCAC
>DATEDE010000091.1:0-2887 GCA_035286545.1 Actinomycetota bacterium
CGAGGTCCGTCGTTACGCTCACCGGCTGCCCCGCCGGATCGCGGAGGCGCCCGCGTACCGCGCCTGCTCGCCGAGCTCCCCCTCGATGCGCAGCAGCCGGTTGTACTTGGCGGTGCGTTCGCCGCGCGTCGGGGCACCCGCTTTGATCTGGCCCGCGTTCGTCGCGACCGCCAGGTCGGCGATCGTGGCGTCCCCGGTCTCGCCCGAGCGGTGGCTGACCACCTGGCCGTAGCCGCTGCGCGCGGCGAACTCGATCACGTCGAGCGTCTCGGTGAGCGTGCCGATCTGGTTCGGCTTGACGAGGATCGCGGTCCCCACGCCCTCTCGGATCCCGCGCGCGAGCCGGTCGGGATTCGTCACGAAGACGTCGTCGCCCACGAGCTGGACGCGCGTGCCGAGCTCGGACGTGAGCGCCGCCCATCCTTCCCAGTCGTCTTCGGCGAGCGGGTCCTCCAGGGAGACGACCGGGAAGGCTTCGAGCAGCCCTCGCCAGTACGCGACCATGTCGGCCGACGTCCGCGCCGAACCCTCGAGCCGATACTCACCCTCGCGGTACAGCTCCGAGCAGGCGGGGTCCATCGCTAGCGCCACCTCGTCGCCAGGCTCCAGGCCCGCCGTCTCGATCGCGCCGACCAGCAGCTGCAGAGCCTCGGCGGCGGTCGAGAGCGCGGGCGCGAACCCGCCCTCGTCGCCCACCCCCGTCGAGAGCCCGCGGGATCTCAGCTCCGCCCTGAGCGCCTGGTAGATCTCGGCGCACCAGCGCACGGCCTCGGAGAACGAGGCGGCGCCGACCGGCGCGAGCATGAACTCCTGCGGCTCGAGCCCGTTGTCGGCGTGCGCGCCGCCGTTGATCACGTTCATCAGGGGAAGCGGCAGGACGTGCGCGTTGGGCCCGCCGAGCGCGCGATAAAGCGGTAGCCCGAGCGAATCCGCCGCCGCGTGCGCCACGGCCAGCGAGACGCCGAGCAGGGCGTTCGCGCCCAGGTTGGACCTGCCGGCCGTACCGTCGAGCTCGAGCAGGAGCCGGTCGACCTCGCGCTGGTCGAGCGCGTCGGTCCCGACCAGAGCCGGGCCTATGACATCGGAGACGTTGGAGACGGCCTGGAGCACACCCATGCCGCCGTAGCGCTTGGGGTCGCCGTCTCGAAGCTCGAGGGCCTCGTGCTCGCCGGTCGAGGCGCCGGACGGAACGGCAGCCCGGCCGAAGGCTCCGTCGGCGAGAAGCACGTCGACCTCGACCGTCGGGTTCCCACGCGAGTCCAGGATCTCGCGGGCGGCCAGGGCTTCGATCTCGGGCATGCGCCCGCGATGCTAACGCGGCGCAGCGTGATGGACGTGGATGCCATGGAACCTGCGCCTATGCTTCGACCCGTGACCGACCTCCCTGGGGACATGGCCTGGACGGCCTGGGCCACGCTCCATGGTTGAGATCGTCGAGCGCCGACGAGCTGAGCGCGAACGACTGCTCGCCGCCGCCAGGAGCTACGTCGATCGCCTGGGATCCCGGATCCCGGTTTTGGCCGCGGCGGTCGTGGGTTCGGTGGCCCGAGGCGATTTCAACGTCTGGAGCGACATCGATGTGGTCGTGGTCGCCGAGGACCTGCCCGAGCGGCCTCCCGAGCGGGCGTCGATCCTCACGGTCCCGGATGCCCCCGGTGTGCCGATCGGCTTCACGCCCGACGAGCTCGTCCCTGCGCTGGGCAGCGGCAACCGGCTGGCGGTGGCCGTGAACGAGGAGGGAGTGATCCTTCGGGGGGTAGACGTCTTCCGCGCGCTGTCCGATCGCGCCTAGCCCGATCGGCGACGCGCGACTACCATGCCGTCGGTGGAACCCGAGCACGAGCCCGAGCGCTGCTGCTTCGACGACTGGGTCGACGACTGGGACCGCAAGGCCAAGAAGAAGGAAACGGTCGCCGGTGTCACCGCCTCGCTCCTCGCGGCGCTCGTGGAGGCCGGCCTGGCCGAGCGCACGGTGCTCGACGTCGGCTGCGGGATCGGTGACCTGGCCCTGGCCACCCTCGCGCGCGGGGCGACCCGGGCGGACGGGTTCGACCTCTCCGAGAAGGCGATCGAGCAGGCGCGGCAGCTCGCTCGGGCACGCGGCCTCACCGAGCGCGCGAGCTTCGACGTCGGCGACGGCGCGACGGTCGACCTCCCGGCTGCCGACGTCGTCGTCCTCAACCGGGTGGTGTGCTGCTACCCCGACGCGGAAGGGCTGCTCGAGCGATCGCTCGCCGCCGCGGGGAGCGTCTACGCCTTCACGGCGCCGGTATCCACGGGGCCGGTCGGGCTCTTCAACCGCACGCAGGTCCGGCTCAACAACCTCGCCTACCGGATCCGGAAGAAGAAGTACGAGGGCTTCCGGACCTTCGTCCACGACGTCGATCGGATCGACGAGAGGGTGCGTTCCGCCGGGTTCCATCCCGTCCGCCGCGAGCGCCGGCGCGTCGTGTGGGACCTCGCCGTCTACGCGCGCTGACGGGCCGGCCGGATCACGAAGTCGTACGAACGCGAGACCTCGTCGAAGCCGAGCTTCGCGTACATGTGCTTCGGCCAGTCCTCCTCGTCGGCGCCCAGGAAGACGAGGTCGGCACCGGCTCCCCGGGCGGCGCGAACCGCGGCCAGGACGGCGGCCCGCGCGAGGCCGCGCCCGCGGTGCTCGGCGAGCGTGTACACGTCCTCGACCTGCGCGACGTCGCCCAGGCGATAGAGCTCGCAGCCGGCGACGACCTCGCCGTCGACGCGGGCGCCGAAGAACCGCACGTCGGCGTGCTCGACGAGCACGTCCCGGAAGTCCGCGAGCATCTGCGCGTCGGCCACCTCGGCGTCGGCGTGGCCCTCCAGGTGCGCTGTGACGTAGAAACGCTTTGCGCTCACGAGGTCGATC